>CAJBVC010000705.1 GCA_903958915.1 uncultured beta proteobacterium | reverse complement strand
CGCTGGTGTTGGGCACTGGCGACTTCACGCTGAAGTTTGGTGACTTTGCGCTTGGCGGCATTGGCACCGCCACCTTCGGCGCCATTGTGCTGTACGCCATCCTGAATCGTAAAGGCTGAAAACCTCTCCCCAACCTCATGTCAGAACAACCCTTGCGCGCCATCCTATGAGGAACCTCGGCGACAGTGCATCCTGCTGTGCAGACTCCTGCCGAATCGCACAGAACGCTCTGCCGACCAGGCGCTGTGAGCGCTTCCAATGGCGTTTAGCTCAATGAAATGAGACAGAATAGTTTTTAAAACATTGTTTCATAATATAATTGCGGCTGTGTTAAACGCCTTTTGGGGTTGTTTGTGCACAAGCATTGGCCAGCGACTGGCCCCGACTTCAAGTCAGTTCTATGTTTCAAAGGAGATGTGATGGCAGCCAAGGACCGTATGGCCGTGTTGACGGCAATGATGGATCAAAGCGTGATACCCGTGTTCTACCATCCAGACCTGGAGCTTTGCACAGAAGTCATTCAGGCTTGCGCCAATGGCGGGGCCAAGTGTGTGGAATTTACAAACCGGGGCGATTTCGCAGCGCAGGTGTTTCTGGACGTCACGCGACATTTTGCGAAGGCTGACCCCAGTGTCATCATGGGAGTGGGGTCCATTGTGGATGCCCCTACCGCGGGCATTTTTATAGCCAATGGCGCCAAGTTTGTCGTGGGACCACTACTCAACGCAGAGGTTGCCAAAGTGTGCAACCGACGCGGCATCCCCTACAGCCCAGGTTGCGGGTCCGCAACAGAAATCGGTGACGCGCAGGAGTTGGGCTGCGAAATCATCAAAGTGTTCCCGGGCTCCTCTGTCGGCGGACCAGATTTTGTGAAGAGTGTCATGGGACCGATGCCCTGGACCCGGATCATGCCCACGGGCGGTGTGGATCCCACGGAGGAATCTCTGCGCAAGTGGTTTGGCGCGGGCATTGTCGCCTGCGGTATCGGCTCGAACTTGATCACCAAGAAACTGCTTGATGCCAGGGACTTCAAAGGCATTGAAGAAAGTGTGCGCAAGGCTGTGGCGCTGGTAAGGGCCATCAAGGCAGAAATCGCCGCCAAGAACTAGCTTTACAAGGAGTGCATATGGCTGAACTTATCATCAAGACTGCCGCAGAGACAAAGTGGGATTGCGCTTCCTTTGGCGAAGTGATGCTGCGATTTGATCCTGGCTTTGGGCGTGTCCGCAACACCCGCAGCTTTCAGGTCTGGGAGGGGGGAGGCGAGTACAACGTGGCACGCGCCATGCGTAAATGCTGGGGCAAACGGGCCATGGTGGCCACTGCACTTCCAAAGAACGACCTGGGTTGGCTGGTGGAAGACCTCATCATGCAAGGTGGCGTGGATATGTCGCACTGCCTTTGGCGGGAGTTTGACGGTTTGGGAAAAAATACCCGGGTCGGTCTCAATTTCACGGAAAAGGGTTTCGGCATTCGTCCGGCACTGGGCTGTTCGGACAGGGGCAACAGTGCTGCTTCGCAGATCAAGCCCGGCGAAATCAACTGGGAAAAGATTTTCGGTGAAGAAGGTGTGCGTTGGTTTCATACGGGTGGCATCTTTGCCGCGCTGGCCTCGAACACGGCGGAGGCCGTCATTGAAGCGGTTGAGGCTGCCAAGAAGTATGGAACTGTCGTCGCTTATGACCTGAATTACCGGGCCTCGCTATGGAAGAGCCAAGGCGGCAAGGAAGCGGCCCAGCGCATCAACCGGACCATTGCGAAAAATGTGGATGTCATGATCGGCAACGAAGAAGACTTCACCGCCTGCCTGGGTTTTGAAGTAGAAGGTGCTGATGAGCACCTGACCAACATCGAAACAGACTCGTTTGCCAAGATGATCCAGAAAGCCGTTGCGGAATTTCCCAATTTCAAAGTGGCAGCTACGACCCTGCGTAAAGCGACAACGGCCAGCTTCAATGACTGGTCCGCGATCTTGTGGTACGACGGCACCATCTACCAGTCAATGAAACGTGATCATCTCGAAATCTACGACCGTGTGGGAGGCGGCGATGGTTTTGCGTCAGGCTTGGCCTACGGTTTTCTTGAAAAGAAGGGCCCGCAATTGGCCGTCGAGTACGGTGCGGCGCACGGTGCGCTGGCGATGTCGACGCCGGGAGACACCTCCATGGTGCGTGTGGAAGAGGTCGAGGCCGCCATGAAGGGCAAGGGCGCGCGCGTAATTCGCTGAACGACCCTAACTCGCCACAATTCGCTTGGTGCGACAAGATGTATCCGCTATTGGGGACTACATCACGCGGCCAACGGAAAGTTGGTGCAACCGAGGCGCTGAGAGATATCCCGGCTGGCATCACGCAACATGGTCACGATTTCCTGCTCGCGACTTGGGTCGTAGCGGAAAGTGGGAAATGAAATACTCATGCCCGCCACGGGTCGGTTGAGGCGGTCAAATATCGGAACACCCAGGCACCGGATGTGATCGTCGAACTCCTCGCGGTCTTCGCCAAAGCCCTGTGCCTTGACCCGCTGCAATTCTTCCTCAAACGCGTCGGCGTCGACGATCGTTTTCTCACGGTAACGCTTGAAGTCTGCGCCCTTCAGGATCAATGCGCGCCGCTCAGGGTGCTCCCAGGCCATCAGTACCTTGCCTATGGCAGTGCAATGCAGTGGTGCCCGGCGCCCAACTTTGGAGTACATCCCCAGCATATGGCTCGAATCCACCTTGTGCACATAGATGATTTCGCTGTCGATCAGCGTACCCAGGTGCACCGTTTCTCCTGTCCGATCT
>CAJBVC010000704.1 GCA_903958915.1 uncultured beta proteobacterium | reverse complement strand
TCGGAATGCCCTTCGCCAGGCGTGAACATGCCCTTCCTGACGGCGTCCACCAAAACCTCGCGTTGCGCGATGGCGCCACGGCGATTCTGCAACTGGGCCACCAGTGCCGGGTCGACCGGTGCCGCATTGGCCCGGCTCTGGGCAATGGCCGCCTTCAGGCTGGCAATTTCGGCCGCCTGGGTGGCAGTGGTCTGGCGGTAGCTGGCACTGGACTGCTCCAGGTTCCAGATCCAGGCGGCCGCCAGTGCCCCGCCGACCACCACCAGCGCCGCCAGCGCCTGCACCAGAGTGAGCGCAGAGAACCGCTGGCGAACTGGCCGAAAGGTGGCAGCGCAGAGGTTGATTTGCTGGGTCATGGCGCGTCCATCAGGCAGCACTGCCCTCGTCGCGCAGCAACAGGCCCAGCAGGGGCACGCAGTAGTTGCGATCGACGTCGCTGTGCTCGGCCAGACCGGGGAACAGCGCCTCCAGGTTCATGGCCGTCACGTTTTGCCCGGTCTCCCGACTCAGCCAGGTGCCCAGCTCTGCCGAACGTTCACCCGCCTGTACCCGCAAACCCGACAGTGGCAAACTCGACCAGGACCGGTCCCACAGGTCGAGCGAGCGCTGCACCTCCACCACCAGGCGTTGCGCCCGGTCGGCGTCAGATAGCGCCGCCGATGCACCACCGAGACCCGGTGCTGTGCCGGCATAGTCGGGGACGTACTCGGTCACCGGCGTGTAGCCATCGGGCGCATCGGCGATGACTGGCTCTGCCGGCGTCCATTGCATTCCAAGGAAACCCTCGGGCAGGTCGAGCCGGCGCGTGTAGTACAGCTCACCATGCACGCTGATCGTAAACAGCGCATGCTGCGCATCGGTGATCAGCATCGAGGCTTCGGCGCGCTCGGGCGTGCCGCCCTGTTTGGCCAGGGCCGTCTGCAGGTTGCGCTGGCAGGTTTCCTGCACATCGATGACAGTGACCGGCCAGTCCATGCTGTTGGCAAGGTCCATTGCCGCGCGGATATATGCTGTCTTCGCCGCGACCACGAAGATCTGCGGATTGGTTTTTTGCTGACCGTCGCCCACGTACAACACGTCCATCGTCAGGTCGTCGATATGGGTGTCGACCATATCGCGAATCTGGTAGCGCGCGGCGGATTTGAGCTCCTCCGCAGGCACCGAGGGCGCTGGAATCTGCAGAAAATGGTATTGCTCCGGACGCAACATCACCGTCGCCGAGAGCCCCTGCAGGTTGAGCGCTTGCAGCCGGTGGGCGAAAGCGTCAGGCGTATCGCTGCCCTGGCGCTCCACGCCCATTTGCCGGACCTCGAAACTGCCGTCGGCCTTGCCACGTGCGCGCACAAACGCAAATGTCTTGTCCGACCACGACACCACGAGCTGGTCGCGCGAAGACCGCCGCTGCCAGGGCCAGCGCATGCCTAACGGGCCTCCAGCAACAGATCAGCAATCATCAAACCAGCAGTTTTCATCATGCAGCCAAGGGTTGGAAAGACAAAATTGCTCTCATTTTAGTAGCTAATCACGCCCGTTGGACGGGCGCTGGGTCAATAATTTTCTCTACGGTAAATGAGGGGACTCTTGAAGATACCGAAAGTGGCGCGGGCCGATGCATCTGCATTCACCCCAGCAGTAACCCAGGGAAACTCCAACCAGTCGGGCGTAGTGATGGTGATGGTGACAAATCCGTCGTTCCCCGCACCGGGCGCAGTGAGCCTGAAGCCGGCGTCACCCGCAATCAAAGTGCCGTTACCGGTGGTGGTGCCGTTGATGCTGGCAACAGTCTCGCCGGCGCTCAAATTGCCTGCCCCAAAGACCATGCCGCCGGCCGAGGTTGGCACCGGCACACTGGTGCAGCCATCGAGCGTGTTGGTCACCCACCCGGTGGTGGTCCAATACTCCGCCGTCAAGGACATCGGCAGCGGCAATAGTTCTGACCCATAGGCATTGCGCATGCGCAGACGACCGTAACGCATCTTGATTGGGCTGCCAGCGAGTTTCTGGTGTGTGCATGTGCCATTTGTGGTGGCGGTGCCGGGAGTGCAAGCGGTGTTGTCAGTAGGCCTCATATTGCGTGCTGCCCACAAACTCGCGCCATCAATATCGGCAATCTGTACTCCGAGGTCCAGCGCATCAAAAGGACCATCCGGAGCAACCGGCCGACTGAATGTGGCCGCTGGCGCGTTTGTCACATAAACGCCGTTGGTCCAGACCGGCGCTGGGGCCAGATTCAGCGCTACCCGTGCTGACCGGTTCACACCATCGTTACTGTTTTCTGCCCCGACTGCCACAGTCCCGGCGGTATAGCGCGGCATGACATCCCCATTGGGTAATACCGTACCCACGGGACTGGTCATGGCACTGGCCGTGAATGCCAGACTGAACGGCTGTCCTTCATAGGTAAAGCCACCCGCAGGGCACCCACTCGTGATAGAACTGCTGTTGAGCACAAAACGGGCCGGTGAGAAGCGCCCTATCAGCGCGGAGTTGTTCTGGCTAGCAATCACACATCCAAATCGCTCACGATCCGGATCAGCATCCTGATCCGCATTGGTGCTGCTGTTGGCAACACAGTCTGTGGCAGGCGGGTCAATCGCCGGGTCCACATAAGAAGGGTCCTGCAATCCTCCTGCCAGAACCCTGAAGCCACCATAGTCCAAGTAATACAACTGACCGCCTGCTTGGCCGGATGATGTGGTAGCCGATGTAAATAATGCAATAGTGGGATCGTTATCACCGTCGCTCAGCCGATCCGTGTAGTCCGTCAACGTCACTACTGCTGAACTTTGAGCCGATACCGATTGCGCTGCAATAGATGATGGAATTCTCGGGGTGCCGTTGTATCCCAGTGCATTAGCCGCGGGGCTGGCTGCTGTTAATGCTTGAGCCGTCACATTGAAAGCTGCCCCCGCGGTCACGCGATTTGCCCCGCTGGTCACGCTTGCCGGGTTCAGCAATGACAGGCTGGGCGCACCGGTGGTGCCGGCAGCGAATGAAAAATCGGCCGGGCGAACAGCAAAAGCGTCTCGGGAACAAACCGTTGCCCCGGAAGGTGGACAGTGGGTGGCGTTGCAAGTGAAGCGCATCCGCACGTCACGGTAGGCGCTGTAGTTCGGCGCAACGGATGCGAACGCATGGGCAGCAACTGCAACTCCGGTGCCTGGAAAACGGCCATTCACAAAAGTGACATTGCCGAGAGGGATGACAGAAATCTGCGATGCCGGGCAGTTGGTAAGTGGTGAAACCACCATGGGACTGGTATTGGCCAGCAAGTCCACCGCCACCGTTCCGTTGAAGCCGCTTTCCAGCGTATTGCTCAGGCTGATGGCCATGGCATCTAGCTTGAATCCACGTCCGGCGAGTTTAGTGAACAGCTGGTCATACCCCGGAGTACCGATACTGCACCGCCCGCTTGTGTACTCACAACCCGTGAAACTCGGATTGGTACAGAAAACCACATTCAGGTCCGCGTCTTCTGCACCCGCCTTTTCTGTGAATGTGCCGTCGGTCACATTGATATTGACCATTGCGGCGTTGGTGTGCGAGAGCGCAAGTACCACCCGGTTCTCGTTATTGAAACGGTAGGTTGCGTTACCGGAATTTGCTGGCCCGGGCGTAAAAGTGCCGGAGCCCGTCGTCAAGGTCCAGGTTCCCTGGCCGGTGCTCGTGCTGACGGAAATGGTAGCCGCCGATGCAATGGGAACATCTAAAACCGTATGCGGCTCAATCGTGACGGTATTGGGAACGCAGCTTCTGCCCGATACCGGCGTCGCACCACTGCCTGAATGAGTAATGGCGTAGTGGTTTCCGCAACCGACCAGCTGGTTGAAGTCGGCCACAATTTGGCTCACGCCTGCTTCCAGGTTATACAAACGGAACTCGTCGATAACGCCGTTGGCTGAATTGCCGGTTCCATTTACACCATCGATGAAAGATGAACGGTTATCGCCGATCGTCAGCGTATCGATGCCTGCAGCAAGTGCACCCGCCGTCGTAAACAAGGACTGCACAGAGTTTCCTGCTCCAATAGCACTGCCATTGATGTAGATCCGCAAGCGGTCCTGGTTAGAGCCGGGAAGCGTGTTGAAATTCCAGCTCAAACCAATGTGTATCCAGCCGCCCGCATTCAATACAGCGGTCGACATGGCAGCTGTTTCAATGACGCGGGTGGTACCCGTGGTGTCACGTACTGCAAATCGCAATTTGGTGGTTGTGTTGCTAACCCGTAGCTTGGAAAGATAGAACCATGCATTGGTCGCATTGCTGGCATCGAGCAATTGTCCGTCTACAGCCGCAGCGCTTGCACCGACCCACGTGTTTGGCTTGTACCAAAAAGTGATAGTGCCAGCGCCGCCCATCTGCGACAAAAGGTTGAAGCTGGTGTTGATGCCATCGATGACGCCAGAGCTACCATTTGCAGGAATGTTGGCACCATTGCAGGAGTAACCACTTGCCGTAGTGTCCGCATTGCCCATGCGGGTGCCGTGGTAACTGTTGCCGCTCGTGTCGATAACCTGCCCAGCCGCGGTGCTCCAACTGCTTTGTTCCATCTGATACTGCAACAAGGGACGTGGCAGGGTGTAACGGATCGCAGAGTTGTTGGTGGGCAGGGCGGTTTGCTTGATGTCGAAGTCATTGGTATTGACCTGCCATCCGATCTGCGCAGGCACATTAGGCTGCGTGTCCGCCACCAGCCCGAACTGGTAAACGAAGTCGCCCCCCTCTTCCAGAATAATTTGCAGGTTGAAATTGCCGGCTATCAACCCGGCATTCACCCATTTCGGTACGTTGTTCCACGTGATCACAAACCTGCGTGTGGGTGCCGTGCCAATGGTTGCCACACTGATGTAACACTGCGCATCATCCAGGCAACTGGTGGCATAAGTGGGGTTAAATGAGGTCGATATCGCACCATCCCGGAAGTTCCGGGGGGTGGAGTCAAGGTCCGCTCCGTAAATGCGCATGGAGTAGTTCATTCCCGCATCGGGGTAATCGAACGTGTAGATCGTTGGTGTGCCGTTGTCCGTGCCTGCTCCGCAGGTCCGGTTGTTGTTGAACTGCACGCGGCCATTGCTGTTGACCCTAAGCTTGGTGAACGACACGCCCCCAAATCGGAACGTGAACCCGATATCAATTTCATCGGACAGCTTGTCATCAATCGTGTTTGCAGCGCCTGCGCACGAAGAGCCAGTCGGCGTGTACAAAAAATAGGGTGGGCCAGTCCGCGGAAAAGCAATCGCACTGGTCAGTGCCCTGGCGGTGTGTACGCCCGATTGGACACCTGTGGTGTTGATCGATGCCCCACCACTGCTGGCAGAGAGCTGGAACGTTGTCGCGGTGGGGTTTCGAACGTAGTACGTCGTGCCGGCGGTGTAGCCCGTGGGCAATGCACCCGTGGTAGACAAATTGACGATCGTGTTAGCGGCTAAACCATGCGCAGGCCATGTCACCACTCCGGGTGATGCCACCGAGATGGTGACCGCGGCGCTGGTTGAATTTTCCGGGTAAGTATAGGTTGAAGAGTAGGCGCGAATGCGGTTGTGCGTGGAGGCATCAATCCAGTTGTAGGTTTCAGACGAGTTCACATACGACTGCGATTGCGCCCACGCAGGCAGTACCCCTGCAAAGCAAAGGGCGCTCACCACGCATAGCCAGAATCGTCGCGCGAGCCAAGTCAATTTCATCGATTCCAAACCAATTCTTGTATACCAATCTGTTGCGATTCACTCATCAAGAGCCTCTTGCCACGCCAATGCACCCGCAAATGTATTAGTAATTTTCGCGGCGGTAAATGAGGGGGCTTTTGAAGATGCCGAAAGTCGCGCGGGCTGATGCATTCACGTCGACCCCGGTCGTGACCCACGGAAATTTCAGCCAGTCCGGAGTGGCCATGGTGATGGTGACAAAACCTGTGTTCCCTGTACCGGGTTTGCTGAGCTTGAAACCGGCGTCGCCGGCGATCAAGGTGGCGTTGCCTGTGGTGATGCCTTGAATGCTGGCGACGGTCTCGCCCGCGCTCAGGTTGCCCGCGCCGAATGCCAGGCCACTGGTCGACGTAGGCACCGGCACCGCGGTACAGCCGTCCAGAGCGTTCTTCACCCACCCAGCGGTGGTCCAGTACTCGGTGGTCAAAGACATGGGAAGTGCTAACAACTCCGAACCATACGCATTGAGCATGCGCAGACGACCGTAATAGAAGTTGGACGCTGCTCCGACGGCGGTGGAGGCCATGGTGACACCATCGGAGTCGACCGGCGCGGCACTCACGGTCAGGCTGGTGATGCCCGTCAGAGCCGTCGGTCGACTGACCTTGTGCTTGGCGGTAATACTGGCAACGCCCCGACTCGGTTGTGCTGAAGCCAGACTAGGCCAGCTTCCAGTAGGTGCTGTTGCACTGGCCGACAGCGTCGCCCCTGCGGGCAGGGTGGCGGCACTGAAGCCATAACCAGGCGCCACGGCCGATGCGGGAGCCGCTCCCCAGGTGGTCAACGGCAACTTGGCAAAGCCGTCGGTGTAGTTCTGAGTGATGCCATTGGAGAGGTTTTGCGCCGTCAATGTAAATGGCGTGGCAAATGCGTTGGACGCAGGCGATGCGGCAAAGTCCTGCCCAAAGTAGGTAAAGGCATTGCTGCAGGCTGGCGCGACTGTTCCTGCGGTAACGGCGAAATGGTCAGGGATGAATCGGCCGATGTTGAATCCGTGCAGCGTCGAAACGATCCCAACGCCCAAGTAGTCGTTGTCCGCCACGCGGGCGCTCAACGAAATGAAGCCAACTTCATCCCAGGCAAGGTTCGTCACGGTGGCCACGCCATTGGCGAAGCTGCCACTTGCGATTGTCCCGTTGGACAGTGTGCCGCTGCTGCCTCCACTGGGCGCAACCAGCGCATGGGTGAGCACGACGCCTTCAGGCGCTGTCTCGCGTCCGTAATTGGGGGTAGCAGCACCTCCGGAAGTGACCGCCGATACCGTCGCACTAAACATCTCACCAGCTTTGATGAACTTGGAATCGGTAGAGCCAGGTGTGGTGCTAATGGCACTGCCGGGATTTGCAAGCTGTGGTGCGGCTGTCTGTTGAACCCCCGCGACGAGGAAACCGCCAGGCTTGGTCACAAATGCGTTCGAACTGCCGGCCAGCGCACTCAAAAGGCTGCCACTGGCTGCCTTGCTTGCCCACAAGGTTACCTGCCCGACATCGGCGTAGTTAATGCTGAAAGGTGCGTTGCCATTGGCATCAAAGGTCATATTCACCGACGTAGTGGAACTGACACCCGCGTTGGGGTTACTGGCAATGGGGCTGCTGCCAGGCGCAGTCGTTGCATTGCCCGACAGGCTCATCAAATTACCCGTCGAACAGGTGGTGGGATTTTTGCACTGTGCGGCCCAGTTCACACCTTGAACCCCCGTCAACGCGGCCTCGCAGGCCTGGGTGGTGGCACCGGTTTTGACTGCCCTAAGGTAGTAAGTTGACGATGATGTGCCCGCGGTCTGAGTAGGAATCGGCGTGTCGCCCCCCCCTGGAGTGCTGCTAACGATAAACCCAGCTGTATTGAATGTGGCCACACAGGTATTGGCGGTTGAGCAGGTGCTGCCGATGCAGCATCTTCGCGCATTGGCACCGGGAACTGATTCGCCCGAAAGGGTAAGCGTAGCGGTGCTACCGTCGGCTGCAGCGGGATTGCTTAACGTCGTTGTTGCGATTCCGCCAGCGCTGAAAGTCAGCGTGCCAGACGCAAGCGTTCCCGCGGTTGTGCCCACATTTACGGTCACACTCGACGGCGTGGCGAGGGCCGTACATGGGCTGGAATTGTCGGCACATGCGGTGACCTTTACCGTGCTCGCTTGGCACGCAACATTGCTGCTCGGGACACTGAGTTCGTAATGGTCCGGGAAAAACGCTTGTAACCGGACGTTGTCGATCCATGATCCCAAAGAATTGTCGGAAGCGCTCGGCTCGCAGAATTCAATGCGATCGTTCCCCGTAGCGGTCAGGCCCGGGACCGTGATGGTCTCCCAGGCGGTCGTAGGAGTTGTGGTGGCAGTGTACTTCTGCGTGCCATTCCATTTGACTATCAGGCCCTCCTTGGTGGTGGTTCGCGCCCGGTAGTCAACCTTCAGCGTGTAATCGGTTCCGGGCGAGGTCGTGACGTTTTGCCAGAGGCAATCTACGGTGCCGGAATAGCCGTCGAGCTCCACGAACACGGTGCCACTTGAGGCGGGCTTCAGTGTCGTGTTTTCCCAAGTTTCCATGCCGGTACCGTTCATGCTCCACCCACACACTCCGTTACGCATATTGACGGTGCCGCCGCTAACTGCACCAAAATTCTGAACAACCGTGCTGGCGCACAACTCCTCGAAGTCCGGATTGGCAATCAGGTTGCCGTTCTTCGGAACACAGGCGCACACGTCGTCATTGGTTATGGTGCCGGTGGCCGTAGTAGTGCTGATGGTGGCATTGCTGGCCGCTGATAGTGTCACCGTGAACGTTTCATCGGTCTCAATCGTGGTATCACCGCATATCGGTACCGCAAACGTCGTGCTGGTGGAGCCAATGGGAATGGTGGCCGTGCCGCTAGTGGTGGCGTAGTCGTGCCCCACTGTGCCGCACGTGCCCCCGGTCGCGGGTTTGGCACCAGCACCGTTGCTGGTGGCATAGACCACGGTGGTTGCTACGGTGGAGATCGCACTTTGGGTAATGGTGAAGGTCAGGTTGGTAGTGCCAGAATTGCCCTCGATTACCGACGCACTCGCAATACTCAGTGTTAGACCGGTGTCGTCGTTGGTGATGGTGCCCGTCGATACCGCTGTCGCAAGGGTTGCATTGGCCGGGATTGAGAGCGTGACCGTAAATGTCTCATCCGGCTCGAACGTCGCGTCCCCGCAAATTGTCACGGGAATCGTCGCTGTCGTTGATCCTGCAGTAATGGTCACCACGCCGCTGGCGTTCAGGTAGTCCACACCGGTCGTGCAGGATGCACCCACCGTTGCAGTGCCTGCGTTCGTGGCAAAGTTGACGGTAGTAGTCAGTCCACTGGCTGCGCTTTGGGTTACCGTGAAGGTCATCGTCGAGGTACCCAGATTGCCCTCTGCAGCAGACACGCCGGCAATCGACAAACTGGGCGCCGTGTCGTCGTTGGTGATCGTGCCATTGGCTGTGGTGGTCAGAATGGTGGCATTTGCTGAAGCGGACAGCGTCACTGTGAATGACTCATTGGCTTCGAGAGTTGTGTCACCACAAACAGGCACAACGAACGTCGCTGTCGTCGATCCCGGTGCGATAGTGGCAGTACCCGTGGAGGTGCCGTAATCCACGCCAAATGTGCCGCAGCTCCCGCCAGTGGCAGAGCCGTCGGTGGTGGCGTAACTTACCGAAGTGTTATACCCACTGGCAGCACTCAGCGTAATGGTGAAAGTCATTGGCGTGGTGCCTGCGAGGCCCTCGGCCATCGCTACGCTGGCTATGGAGAGCGATGGCATGGCATCGTCGTCGTTGATGGTGCCTGTAGCGGTCCCAGTCAATATCGACGCATTGTTGGGGCTCGACAGTGTGACGGTAAATGTCTCGTTGGGCTCGTACAAGGTGTCGCCACAAATGGATACGTTGATCGTGGCCGTGGTAGAACCCGCGGAGATCGTGGCTGTCCCGTTGGCCGTCACATAGTCAACAGTCGCAGCACACGAGGAGCCGGCATTGGCTGTTCCCGGACTTGTGGCGTAAGTGACTGTTGTATCGAATGCACTTGCCGCACTCTGCGTAACGGTGAACGTCAGATTGGAAGTGCCGCCAATTAGCTCTGCCTTTGAGGCACTTGCAATCGACAACGTGGGTACGGCGTCGTCGTTGGAAATGGTGCCGGTTGCGCTTGGGGATGTGATCGTTGCGTTGGTTGGACTGGAGAGAGTGACAGTCAGTGTTTCGTCCAATTCATAAACTAAGTCTCCACAGACAGTCACGGATATAGTGCCGGTGGTGGCACCTGCTGCTATGGTCACTGTCCCGCCAGCCGTCACATAATCAATTCCCGCAGCACACGATGCGCCAGCAATAGCGGACCCTGCGCTTGTCCCGAAAATAACTGTAGTAGCCAAACCACTCACTGCGCTTTGAGTCACCGTGAAACCCATCATGGACGTGCCTGAATTGCCTTCAGTGAACGATGCACTCGCTATGCTGAGTGTGGGCGCGGTATCGTCGTTGGTAATCGTTCCGGTTCCCATGGCGGTACTGATCGTGGCGCCGGTGGCGCCAGAGAGTGTCATGGTGAAAGTTTCATTGGCTTCAAACTTTATGTCGCCGTTGACGGTGACGCTGATGGTTTTGCTGCTCTGACCCGATGTGAATGTCAGCGTTCCACTGGTAGCCACATAGTCACTGTCGGCCGTTGTTGCTATGCCGTTGCTCGTGGCGTAGTTCACAGTCACGTTACTGGTTGCAGCAGTGCTGAGGGTGACGGTGAACGTCATGGTGGTGGTTCCACTATTTCCCTCAGTGACGCTGGCGTTGCCGATCGACAGAGTTTTTGACGTGCAGGTGTAATTGGTGGTCGAGTAGGTGCAATTGCCGGTTATGGTGCCACTACCCACTGTCAACTTGTCGCTTGCTGTGACATCACCGGTCACACTGGTCGAGTTGCCGAAAATCACGTCGTCGCCCGCGGTAACGTTGCCTGTAATCGTGGCTGAGTTGCCGGCATCAAAATCATCGCCGGCACTGAAATTGATGGAACCAACGAAACTATTGCCCAACTTGATGTCATCTGCGGCAGTAATCGTGACAGCAAAGCCGTTGCCATTCACAAAGCTGTTGTTGCCCACTTCGAAGTCTCTGCCGGCGCCTATCACTGCCAGTGTCATTGACTGGG
Source organism: uncultured beta proteobacterium (assembly GCA_903958915.1). Taxonomy (GTDB): domain Bacteria; phylum Pseudomonadota; class Gammaproteobacteria; order Burkholderiales; family Burkholderiaceae_C; genus Allorhodoferax. The sequence continues at coordinate 2,310 of CAJBVC010000704.1, read as the reverse complement.
TGAAATTCACAGTATCGTTGTTGTCAATCAATACCGAACTGGTGCAACTGTAGGTGGTTCCCGATGTAAAGCTGCAACTACTGAAGGGACCAGAACCGATCGCTGCAGGCAACAAAAACGTAGCCGCCTGCGCAAATCCACCAAGGACCAACAGCGCTGCCAGCGCCAACCAGCGCACCATCGCCTTTGGCACGCATATGGCGAAAGGGCACCACTTGCTCAGATTGTTCATCATTGCTCCAGTCTCGCAGGTGATTTCATATCCAAACTCTGCTCCATTGCGAGGACTAACCACAGGTGTAGGTTAGCGGGTCCGTAATTGCGACATAGGCCACCCCATCCTTCGGTGCATTGCGCATGCACTCCATCGAAGCGGACACACTGCGCTCTACATATCCTATGGTTCCCACAGTACCACTCGTTGACACGGATGTGAATTGGTAGATATAGCGATTGGCGTTGCCGGGCGCGGGCGGTGCCTCCAGATAGTCTGCACGGGAGCATGAAACAGTCACGCTAAAGCCGCCATCGAAAGTGGTTGACAAGGTTGTGGGCGATGCTGGGCAGGACGGTACCGGTGTGGAGGTGGTGCGCGGGCACGTCGTTGCGATATTGGCGCAAGCCACCACACTACCCACCCCCCACTCCAGCCCCGCGCGCGCCGCCCAATAGGCCCGCGTGCCCTGTACATCCTGTGCGGACGTGAGTTGCTGGGTGTTAGAAAACGTCACCATGAAGCCGCCCAGCGCCGCCAGAATCACCACCAGAAAGATGGCGGCGATGGCGGCGAAGCCTGTTTGTCGGCCACTGGCATCGTGAAATGTCACAGCGCGACACCCCTACAAAGCGCCTCGACCCTATTCGCCGCCCATTCGATGAGCAGGGCAACGACATCACAAAGCAGCGCGGGCGAAAGCAACTCATCGTCAAGATCGTCGTACCGTAGACTGACCGCGTAAGGGTTAATCAATGACAAGGCGTCGCCGGTTTCAGGCAACGATTCACCGGATTGCTTCAATTGCCCAGCCAAAGACACCAAATTATGGGTTCGACCAAAATCCAAGCCGCGAGCGGTCAACACAGCTTTCAGTGCTTTTTCAAGCGCCTGCTGGCCATGAAACGCAGCGTTGGCAAAGCGAACGCCGGGCGCATGGATCAGTGCTTTGCATGCGGCAAAGTCCGCCAGCGCTATTCGCAGCAACCTGCGAGACTCATCAATGGCGGCTTCGGTCATACACCACCTTTCCCTCTGTGCGCGCCTGATGCAATACGGTGCCAGGCACGCTGCTGCGCGAAGCGTACTCATCTTCTGAGTACACCAATATATCCACGCCAACGCCGACCCACCCCACAGCCCTATAGAGTCGGGCGGCCTCTTGCGCCGGGCGCTCTACCGTCGGCTCGATCACCATCAGGTCAATATCTGCGTTCGAATCTGCTTGGCCGCGCGCTTGCGACCCGAACAAGATGATTCGGCTCGGAGATGCGACCGAGAGTATTCTTTGAACTGCGTCAGCGATGGACTCTTGTACGTTTGTTGGTTTCATGGCGTATTGCTCACATGCACTTCATGCTGCAGCCGAATGGCCTCGCCGCTGGAACTGTCGGTCACGGAAAGCACCATACTGACCAGTGCATTGCGTTGCAGGTCTGAGCCGCTGTAGTTGAATGTACACGTTACATTTTTGGCCAGTATTGCGCCGTTCGTGGGGCAGGCAGTCGTTGCACTTATGGACGCGGGATAGGTGTAGTTGGAATTGCGAACGAGATTTCCAGGGGTTGCGGTGGGGCATACAAAAGACACTATCTTTTCATCGTTCGGTATCACCTGAAACCGACCGCTGCCCGACTGCAATGGAAACTGTTTTCCAGCGGCCAAGGTAATTTTGGTCTCGTTTGCCGCCAGGGTTGGAGTGCCTTCAACACTCGACACTACAGCTGTGTTGACTCCGGTGTAGGCATCTGAACCGGCAATCCCCAGGTTGTAAACCGCGATGACATCTGTCCCTACGATCCGCTGATCGACCGGTAGCGTACTGTTTAGACCCAACATATTGAAACTGCTGTCTGCTGTGGTGAAGTCGAGAAAGTCCACAACAGGTACGACCGATCCGTCCGAAGCAGCCCGATAACGGCCGCCTGTCTTGGTGGGGATAAATTCTATGCATTGATTGGTGGCATCACTGGGATTACGAATGCTGTTGGGCAGCGCCCGCTGGATGTCGCGCGCCATGCGCCGCACCGTGGTGTCAGCCACGTCGGTGAGCGCCGCGCGCCGTGCACTGTCAAAGTAAGCATCGATTGGGCTTT
>CAJBVC010000703.1 GCA_903958915.1 uncultured beta proteobacterium | reverse complement strand
GCTGCCTGTGCAGCCTCCGCCATGGTGTCCACGGAAATGATGGGCAGACCGCTGTCTTTCAGCATCTTCTTGCCCAAGTCTTCATTGGTGCCCTTCATGCGCACCACCAAGGGTACGTTGAGATTGGTTGCCTTGCAGGCCGTGATGACGCCGGTGGCAATGGTGTCGCACTTCATGATGCCACCAAAGATGTTGACCAAAATGGCCTCCACCTTGGGGTTCTTCAGCATGATCTTGAAGGCTTCGGTCACCTTCTCGGGGGTGGCACCGCCACCCACGTCCAGGAAGTTGGCAGGCTCGGCGCCAAACAGCTTGATGGTGTCCATGGTGGCCATGGCAAGACCCGCACCATTGACCAGGCAACCGATGTTGCCGTCCAGGCTGATATAGGCCAAATCGAACTTGGAAGCCTCCACCTCGGCCGGATCCTCTTCGTCCAGATCACGATACGCCACGATTTCGGGGTGGCGGAACAACGCGTTGGCGTCAAAGTTGAACTTGGCATCCAAAGCAATCACACTGCCCTTGCCGTCACGGTTCAACGGATTGATTTCCACGAGAGACGCATCGGTTTCCATGAAGCATTTGTAGAGCTTCTGGAAGATATCCATCGCCTGCGCGGTGGAGTCCGCAGGCATACCGATGGCTTCGGCAATCTTCTTGGCCTGCGCATCACCCAGACCAGTCAGTGGGTCAATAAACTCGGTGATGATCTTTTCGGGAGTGGAGTGCGCCACCTCCTCAATGTCCATGCCACCCTCACTGGAGGCAATGAATGCCACCTTCTGCGAGGCACGGTCGGTTACCACCGACACGTAGTATTCTTTTTGAATGTCGGCACCGTCTTCGATATAGAGGCGGCGCACCTTCTGACCTTCTGGGCCAGTCTGGTGGGTTTTGAGCTGCATGCCCAGGATGTCGCCCGCCAGGCGTTTCACATCGTCGATGCTCTTGGCAACTTTGACGCCACCACCCTTGCCGCGGCCGCCGGCATGAATTTGTGCCTTGACCACCCACACGGGGCCGCCAAGCTTTTGGGCCGCTTCCACGGCTTCCTGCACGGTGAAGGCGGGGATGCCACGGGGCACCGGCACGCCGAATTGACGCAAGATTTCCTTGCCTTGGTATTCGTGAATTTTCATGGCGACTCTTCTGGGACTGGACAATCTTCACTGCAATGCAAGCCCGTAGGCTCACGACCGCAGCACTGGACACATCAATCGAGGAATGTATCATGTTGCAACGCACAAATCTTGTGCCAGCCTTACAGGCAGGGCGGTCTGCAGCTCGACGCCCATGCACCCACAGAGAACCGCATGAAGAAAATATTTATCGATGGCGAAGCCGGTACCACGGGCCTGCAAATCCGCGAACGTCTGCAGGGTTTGGTGCAGATCGAACTGCTCAGTATCGCGCCGGAGCTGCGCAAGGATAGTCAGGCGAAGCGGGATCTGATGGCACAAGCGGATCTGGTGGTTTTGTGCCTGCACGACGAGGCTGCCGTTGAATCCGTTGCAATGATCGACAGCCTGACCCTTCGTTCTGGCGGCTCTGGGCCCAAAATTATCGATGCCTCCACAGCACATCGCACCGCGGCGGGCTGGGTTTATGGTTTTGCCGAATTGGCGGCTGACCAGACCGCGGCAATACGTCAGGCACAACGCGTGGCGAATCCGGGTTGTTATGCCACCGGCGCCATTGCGCTGATCCGCCCTTTGGTCGACGCAGGGCTGCTTCCAGCAGATTTCCCAATATGCCTGCCATCGATCAGTGGCTACTCGGGGGGCGGGCGCAGCATGATAGAAGCTTACGAGAGCGGTACCGCACCCGCCATGGAGCTCTACGCATTAGGTCTGCAGCACAAGCACGTCCCCGAGATCATGCGTTACACCGGTCTCACCCGTCGACCCTTGTTCGTCCCCTCGGTGGGAAATTTCAGACAAGGGATGCTGGTGCAAGTGCCCCTGCATTTGGACATGTTGCCGGGCCAGCCCACGGCTCAGCATCTGCTTGACGTGCTGACCCAACATTACGCTGACAGTACCTGGGTGACTGTGGAACCCGCCACGCCGGACCTCAAGCTCGACGCCGTGGCACTGGCCGACACCAACAAGATGGAACTTCGCGTCTTTGCCAATGAGGAAGCCGGTCATTCCGTGCTGGTTGCGCGATTGGACAATCTGGGCAAGGGAGCATCTGGGGCTGCCGTGCAGAATTTGAAGTTGATGTTGGGGCTTTGAAAGACGCAGGTTCTCGCTCGCTGCGGC
>CAJBVC010000702.1 GCA_903958915.1 uncultured beta proteobacterium | reverse complement strand
TGAAACCCTGTCCTTCTATGACCCGCTGACCCAGCTGCCCAACCGCCGCCTGCTGCTCGACCGGCTGGAGCAGGCCCTGCACGCCAGCACCCGCCACGCTCGCAAAAACGCAATGTTGTTTGTGGACCTGGACAATTTCAAAACTCTGAACGACACGCTGGGGCATTCCCAGGGTGATGCGCTACTGATGCAAGTGGCGCAGCGCCTGAAAACCTGCAGCCGCGAAGGCGACACGGTCTCCCACCTGGGCAGTGACGAGTTCGTGGTTCTACTGGAAGACCTGAGCGAAGACGACATCGAAGCGGCTACCCAGGCCGAAACCGTGGCCAACAAGATTTTGGCGGCCTTTGTGCCCGAGTTCTCACTCGGCGCAGGGCCCTACCACGGCACGGCCAGCATCGGCGTAACCCTGTTTGGCGCAAGGGACCTGGAGAGTAGCGAGGAACCCCTCAAGCGGGCCGAACTGGCCATGTTCCAGGCCAAGGCCGCCGGGCACAACCTGCTGCGCTTTTTTGATGAGGGGATGCAGGCCGAAGTCTCTGCCCGCGCGGCGCTGGAGGCGGATTTGCGCAAGGCAGTGCAAAAACAGCAGTTTGAGCTGCACTACCAGCCGCAGGTGGTGGGCGCGGGCCGCATCACCGGGGTGGAAGCCCTGGCGCGCTGGCAGCACCCGCTGCGTGGCATGGTGTCGCCCGCCGAATTTATCCCGCTGGCCGAAGACAGTGGCCTGATTCTTCCCATCGGCCAATGGGTGCTCGACACCGCTTGTGCCCAATTGGCAACCTGGGCGGCTGACCCGGCGCTGGCGCACCTGACGATGGCGGTGAACGTGAGTGCGCGTCAGTTCGCACAGGTCGATTTTGTCCTCAGTGTGGTGGCCAGTCTGGCGAGTACCGGTGCCAACCCCAAACTGCTCAAGTTGGAGCTGACCGAGAGCATGCTGGTCGACAATGTGGAGGCCGTCATCGCCAAGATGGGTGTGCTCAAGGCCCATGGCGTGGGTTTTTCGCTGGACGACTTTGGCACCGGCTACTCGTCGCTGTCGTACCTGAAGCGCCTGCCGCTGGACCAGCTCAAGATCGACCAGGGCTTTGTGCGCAACATCGTGACCGACGCCAACGACGCAGCCATTGCCAAGATGGTGGTCGTGCTGGCCGAGAGCCTGGGGCTGTCGGTCATTGCAGAAGGGGTGGAGATGCAGGCGCATGCTGACTTGCTGGCGCACCTGGGTTGTCACGCCTACCAGGGCTATCTTTTCAGCGGCCCGCTGCCGCTGGCCGCACTTGAGAATCTTCTGCTGTTTGTGCCTCCAGCCCCCGTCTTTACGGCGTAGTCTGCTAGCAAATCGAGAGCGCGTATGAACCAGGTAAACGCCACCACCGCGCCCTCGGCCCTTGGTCAGGCGTTCACTCTGCACGGCCGGTTTACCTTGCTGCTGGCATGCGTGCTCGCCGCCCTGTGGCTATCGGTCGCCTGGTTGAACCACAAGGATGACGAGCGCGCCT
>CAJBVC010000701.1 GCA_903958915.1 uncultured beta proteobacterium | reverse complement strand
CGCATGGCCACAGTCGGTGGCCGCCACGATGCGGTGAATCTTCAGGGCACCGTCTTTGGTGACAGACACCTCTGCACAAGCGGCCACGTAGCTGCCAAAGCCATGGGTTTGCGCCAAGCCACGGAACACACCCTTCTCGGCTGGTTTGTCCCATCCCACATGTTTGGCAACTGCATCCAGAACCGCGAGGTGCTTGGGATGGTTGGCCATCAACTTGCGGCGCAGGGCCAACGGGTCTTGCCGCGTGGCATGGGCGATTTCGTCGATGAACGACTCCATGTAAATCGCGTTCTGGTTCAGGTTCACGCCGCGCCAAAAGCCCGGTGGCACGTGCGGATTGCGCATGGCGTGGTCGACCAGCAAATTCGGGAAGGTGTAACCAATCGCCGCCTCCGGCCCGCCCAGGTTCAAACCCTGAAACACGACCGGATCTTTGCCGTCACGAATCGCCTCCGGCCGCAGTCCGGCCAGGATCGACTGGCCTGAAATACGCATGTGCAGCGCGGTGATCTCGCCCTTGTCATCCAGACCCGCCACCATCTTGCACTGGGTGATGGGGTGGTATTGGCCGTGCGCCATGTCTTCTTCGCGTGACCAGATCATCTTGACCGGTATGCCTGGCATCTGCTTGGCAATCAGCACCGCCTGACGCACGTAGTCGGTGCCGCCGCGTCGCCCGAAACCACCGCCCAGGTGCATCTTGTACACCTCGACCTTCGCCGGCGGCAGCCCAGCCGCTTCTGCGGCAACCGCGTGCGCCGCCTCGCCGTTTTGGGTTGGCACCCAGGCCTCACAAAAGTCGGGCGTCCACCGCACCGTGGCGTTCATGGTTTCCATGCACGCGTGGTTTTGATGCGGGTAGGAATACACCGCCTCGATCGTGCGCGCCGCTTTGGCAATGGCTGCCGGTGCGTCGCCCACCGTGCTGCCCACGACAGCGTCTTTGGCACTGAGCCCGGCCTTCAGCACCTCGGCAAAGGTGGCGCTCGATAAATGGGCGTTGGGCCCCTCGTCCCACTCCAGTTTCAGGGTGTCCAATGCCGTTTTGGCACGCCACCAGGTGTCGGCCACCACCGCCACCGCGCTGTCATTGATACGAACGACCTTCTTTACGCCGGGGCGCTTCAACACCGCAGTGTCGTCAAACGATTTCAACTTGCCGCCAAACACCGGGCAATCCATCACCGCGGCATTCAGCATGCCTGGCATGGTGATATCCATGCCGTAAACCAGTTTTCCTGTGGTTTTTTCGACGGTGTCCAGCCTGGCCAGCCGTTTGCCAGCAATTTGCCAGTCTTTCGGGTCTTTGAGTTTGACCTCGGTCGGAGCGGTGAGTTTGGCCGCTGCAGGCGCAACCTTTCCATAAGAAGTGGTGCGCGAAGTCGCAGCGTGGGCAACGACTCCCTTGGCGACGGTGCATTCAGCTACGGGTACTTTCCATTCGTCTGCCGCAGCTTGCACCAGCATCAAACGCGCCGTCGCGCCGCCCTTGCGCACATAGTCCTGCGAGCCACGGATGCCCTGGCTGCCGCCGGTGGAAAAACTACCCCAAGGGCGCTTGCGCGCAACACTTTGGCCGGGGGTGGGGTATTCGGTGGTGACCTTGGCCCAGTCACATTCAAGCTCTTCGGCCACGAGCTGTGCCAAACCGGTCAAGGTGCCCTGCCCCATCTCGGAGCGCGCGATGCGTATGACCACCTGGTCATTGGGCTGAATCACCACCCAGGCGTTCACCTCGGGCGTCGTGGAACCCACAGTTTGCGCCTGGGCTTCAGTCAGGAATGGCACGTGAAAACCCACCACCAGGGACCCGGCAACCGCCGTGGAGCCCCGAATGAACTGGCGGCGCGATACGCAGGCGCTCTTCATGCTGCACCTCCATCGATGTGCTCGATACGCAGGACATTGGCCACTTTTTTGGACGCTGATTTTTTCGGGCCCTTGGCGTCCGCCATCTCTTTCACCGCCCGATGAATACCTGCACGGACACGGTTGTAGGTGCCGCAGCGGCAAATGTTGGTCATCGCTTCGTCGATGTCTTTGTCCGTCGGCTTGGGCTTGGCCTTGACCAGTGCCGCAGCGGCCATGATCATGCCGGACTGGCAAAAGCCACACTGTGGAACGTCAAGCTCAACCCACGCCTTCTGTATGGGGTGCGAGCCATCTTTGGAGAGCCCTTCGATCGTGGTGATCTTTTGTGACGGCTTGACGGACGAAGCCGGCAGGATACACGACCGAACCGGCGCGCCGTCAATGTGCACCGTACAGGAGCCGCACTGTGCAATGCCACAACCGTATTTGGTTCCGGTGAGGCCGAGCTGTTCCCGAATCACCCAAAGCAGTGGTGTATCCGCATCCGCCTGGTAGGCGAGAACTTTGCCGTTTACATTCAGTTTCGCCATGTCGACACTCCTCTATGTGCAACGGCAATTATGGCCCTGCGCGGCAAAAGCCCTGTTGCGGGCTCAAGATCTTCCAGCGTGCCAATGTCCAACAGGATGCCGCCATCATCTACTATCATTTCAATAGCTGGCAGCGCTTTCACCACGCGGGCTGCACCCCGATTTCCTTCCAATATCAGCAGGTGCGCGCGGCAGTCCGGCCCGAATCCGACGGGGTGTCCACGCTGCCCCGCAAAGGTCGGTACCGCCACCGGGTGATGTGTCAGCGCCGACGCGCCGCACTGCCTCTACCGCTGCTCTGACGATTAAGGGTTCAGTCGTTCCCGAGGCGACTTTTTCAGCCATGCGTCGGAACGTCGCTGGGCCTCGGCCAGGTCTGACGGCTTCATGTTTGCGGCAACCTCATCACGCAACTGTGCAGCACGCGTGTCGCCGCTGTGCACTGCGATGTTGAACCATTTGACAGCATCCACTGGATCCGGCTTCACACCGGTACCGGTCTTGTATAGCGATCCCATCATCCGCTGCGCCAGGGTATGTCCCAGGGCACTGGCGCGGTACAGGTAGCTGTAGCCTTTCCAGAAATCCGGCTTGACGCCCCCGCCAAGTATCAGGCGGGTAGCCAGTGCGGCCAGGGCCTGCGGATGATCCTGCTCGGCTGCCTTGCGCTCCCAGACCAGCGCTTGTGCTTCGTCCTTGGCTACACCGTCACCGGTGGCAAGCAGGAGCGAAAGCTGGAATTGCGCCACGGCGTTTCCGTCTTGTGCGCTCTTTTGAATAAACCCGATGTTCTTGGCCATTGCTTCAGGCGAACTTGCCGCATCGCGCATGTTGTCTACGCGAGGCAACATGCTCTGGGCCAGCGAATCACCCTGGGCAGCCGCTTTTTCAAACCATTGGCGCGCCAGCTCCAAATTTTGGCTAACCCCGAACCCGCCCATGTATGCGCCGCCCAGTATGCGCTGTCCGGTTGCGTCGCCTTGCTGTGCGGCAAGTCTGGCCCACTTCAGCACTTCCTGAGCGTCGCGATCAATTTCTTTGCCGTCGTAATACAGTTGCGCCAACGTGACTTGAGCTCCAGCCAGGCCCAACTCGGCGGCCCTTCGGGTCCATGTGATCCCCTCACGCACGTTTTTTTCAGTGCCGATTCCATTCAGGTGGGCATAACCCAAAAAGAAGAACGCCTCTCGGTTGCTTTGCTGCGCCGCCAGTCGCAACCACTTGAGCCCCTCAGCCTCATCTTTATTGATACGTCGACCCAGAAGCAATGCAGCTCCCAGGGCTGCCTGCTTGGTTGCGTCGCCAGACCCTGCTGCCACACGTGCCTGCTCCAAGTCGATATCGGGGGCGGTTTGCGCCCTCGAGTCAAAAGTCAAAAAACCACACAGGGCGATCAGGATGGCGGCGATCCGTGCCCTGGAAATTGATTGAAGCGTGAAATGACTGTTGTTGCGCATTTGCGTTCTCTCCCATCAAACGTATTCTGGCGCCTAAAGATTCGCTGGGTGTGGGCTACTCGACCCAGACGAAAATGACCGTTTCGCTCAGGGCGACAAAGCATACACCCATGATGGGCAATTTCAACAGCGCCGCCGGTCCAGTCGTCGTTGCCGGCGCAACCAATGGTTTTCCATGACAATGCAGCCGAACATGGCGAATGAACGGTTCTGAACGAATACCGATCAAGAGAGGTTGAATGTTTCCCGAGAAGGTTTCAGACGCGTTGGCGGCCCAGAGATTTCAAATTTTCGAAGACCTTGCCAAAGATCTTGCCGGTGAGGTCGTGTTTCCCACCTGCTTTGATCTGGTGATCAATCTGCGCAATTTGCTGAAAGACCCGGATGTATCTATAGAGCGGGTGACTGCTGCGGTTCGGGCCGATCCCTTGATAAGCAGCAAACTCATTGAGCTCGCCAATTCTGCCGCCTATGCCGACAAGCCTGTGCTCAAGGAGGTGCGCGGTGCCGTGGAGCGGTTGGGCTTGAACACGGTGCGTTTAACCAGTCTCGCCATTGCCCAGCACCAGATGCTGCAATTGACCGACATTGTGGAATTTTCCGAAATGGCCAACCAACTCTGGCAACACTCACTCACGACCGCATCTGCCTGCTACATCGTGGCGCAGCGAATGACCCGCATTGACCCCGATGAAGCGTATTTTGCCGGACTGATTCATGACATCGGCGCCTTCTACATGCTGTTTCGCGCCACAAAATACCCGGAACTGGTTGTGCGTCGCGAGAGTCTCAAACACCTGGTCATACAGTGGCACGAGGCTATCGGTCTGACGCTTCTGGAAGCCCTGCATATTCCTGACGATGTGATCGATGCCGCGCGCGAACACGATCACCTGCGCCCAGCCCCTGTCGTACCCAAAGACCTCAAGGATATTGTCTATATCGGCAACTTCCTGGCCGGGAGCCACTTTGAATGGTTGTACCAGGATGTCGAACGTGCAGCGATTGAGCGACATGCGTTGGGTCCGCAGTACACGTCGCTGAGCGACGAGATTGCTTCCCATGCTGAGGCCATGGCGACGGTCCTGATGTGAGTCCGTGAAAATACCCACGAAGGTGCCTACCGCGGCCCCGGCAAGTGCCAGTGGGATTGGTCAGTTGGGAGATGCGCGATTGCTCAGTTCCGGGCGTTCAATCGTGCATGAATGCGCTGGGTGGTACGCCAGACCAGCCACAACACCACCGGCACCAGCGCGCCTGCGGCGATTTCCGGGTTCATGGGCACGCCTGCGGCCTTGAGCGCCTTGCCACCATAGAGCAGCAGGCTGATCACATAGTAGGAGATGGCGGCAATTGACAGACCTTCGACCGTGCTTTGCAGGCGCAGCTGCATTTCCTGGCCACGTGTGAGCTTTTCCAGCAACTGCTGGTTCTGCACCTCGGTGGCAATGTCCACCCGGGTTCGCAGTAAGTCGCTGGTGCGCGCCACCCGCTCGGATAGCGAGGCCAGGCGTCGCTCGGTCGCCGCCACCGTGGCCATGGCGGGAGACAGGCGGCGCTGCATGAATTCGCCAATGGTCTGGGTGCCGGGAATGGCCTTTTCGCGCAGTTCGGCAATGCGTTGCCCCACCAGTCTGTCATAGGCACGGGTGGCAGCAAACCGGTAGATATGTTCCGCTGTGGCGCGCTCTACACCCGCCGCAAGTGACACCAGGGTGTCGAGCAGTTCCTGATCCGAGGCGCTCTTGTTCTCCAGCCGGGAGGTAATGGTTGCCAGTGCGTCTTCGGCTTGCGACAACATCGGTGCCAATTGCTTGGCCACGGGCAGGCCGCGCAGCGCCATCAGCCGGTAGGTCTCGAGCTCCAGCAGGCGCGCGGCGATGCGGCCGGCGCGGGTTGGGCTGGTGCCCTCCGGGGCAATCACCAGCATGCGCTCAAAACCGTCGGCCTGCAGCACAAATTGGGTCAGCGCCCAGGAGTGCCCGACTGGATGGGTGTAGCCCTGTCGGTCGGGCTGCGCTGGGGGCGTTGCGGCAGCGTGCGGTGCATTGCTGCCCATCAGCGAGGCCACCACGGCGCCGTCTCCCAGCCAGGTCAGCGCCTTTGCCATCAGGTCGGGCGCATTGTCCAGCGGTGCGTTGACCATGGCCAATTGAACGGCGGCTACGGTACGCCCGGGTATGTGGCGCAACCATTGAGCCGGTAACGCCAGCCCCGCCATCAGATCGGGCTCTGCCGCACCGAGCAGGGCGTGGGCCGGCAAGGGTTGAACGATGGTGTAGCGGGTGAATTCGGTATGGCGTTCCCATTTGAGCGTGTAGGTGTCCGTTTGCAGCCGCAAGAAGTGCCCGTTCAACTGCTCTGGCAGCAAGCCCGACTGACCCGGCAACTGCAGCAGATGGGCGCATTCCATCTCCCTGGAAACCCCGGCATTGAGCACCGCAATGTAGACAATCAGCGCCGGCAAGTGAATGTGAGAGGAGGGCCTGGCGTGGACCTCGTTGTGCAGTGCGGTGCGTAGGGCGTCGTCGGGGGGAAGAAAGCCAGCTGCAGGCTCATCAGCGCCGTCTGATGCATCAAGAGTGTCTGGGTGTTGCATGGCACCATTCTGCCGCAGTGGCATCGGTGTGGGAGGAACAAACACCGCGCGTGCGGTCAAGGTGAACGCGGCGGCAACGCGCGCGTTTCGCCAATTTTCATCAGCGAAAAATCAGCATCGCTCACACCCTTTTCACGCTTTGCTGCGGCAAGATCCTGCGGGGGCTGGTCCAGCGCTTCATCGGTCAAGGGAAAGGTACCCCAGTGCATGCCGATGCTGTGTTTGGCACCGAGGTCGAGATGCACCTGTACCGCCTCCAGGGGGTTGATATGCTGTTCGCGCATGAACCACCGGGGTTCGTAGGCGCCCACCGGAATCAGGGCCAGGTCAAAACCGCCGCCGAGTGCGGGCGTCTGGCGGTTGGCAAAGTGCAACCGGGTGTCGACAAAGTCACGGCTGTAGCCGGTGTCTCCGCCAAAGTACCAGTGCAGGTCTGCGGCCAGCACCGACCAGCCGCCCCACAGCGTCTGGCTGCGGTCATTGATACCGCGCGCCGACCAATGCTGTACCGGTGTGAGATGAAACTCCACACCCCGCACCACGTGTTTTTGCCACCAGTCCAGTTCCACCACCTGGGTGATGCCGATACTCGCAAACCACGGCTTTTGTCCCAGTGGCACCAGAAACAGGGTGCTCGCGCCGCGCTGGCGTGCGTGTGCATCAATGGCCACGACGCTGTTGCGATCCAGATGGTCGTAGTGGTTGTGCGAGATGACCACCACGTCGATCGGTGGCAGGTCGTCCAGCGCAATGCCGGGCGGCTGCGCTCGTTTAGGCCCCGCGAACTGCACCGGTGAGGCGCGCTCACTGAAAATCGGATCGGTCAGTACGTTGAGGCCGCCGGACTGCACCAGCAGGGTGGCGTGACCAATCCAGGTCACTGTGGGCACCGTTCTCGCTGGAGCCGTCGGAGAATACGAGACATTCACGAGTTTGCTTGCCGCATCACTGCGCGCGTAGGCGTGCAAGCGCTCCAAATCGGGTCTGTCCACTCGGGGCGTGGGAGCTTTCGGTGCAGGCGGCAGGTTGTCGCGCCAGGCTTCCCAATTCCAGCGCAGCAAGTCCGACAGCGGCTTGTTCATGGCCCCGCTTGCCGGATTGCGAAAGCCCTGCGGCGTATGGTGGGCTTTCCCCGGGTCGAAATGCTGGTTGTCAGCGGCTTGCGCCAACGCCAGGCCACTGCCAACAAGCGCTACGTAAAAGATAGCTATCTGCGCACGGTACGCAAGGGCTACAGGCATAGAACGCTCATAAAAATCTCCATTCTTCAAGCGGGAGAATAGCCAATAAACCGGCGCTGCGTCGCCCGCGCAGGACATTCCCGTTATGGCATATAGAAAAAGCGCGCGCGATGCGGCAGTGTGGCAATCAGTGGATGCGAGACGTGCACAGCAGGCCTTCGATATACTGAGATGAAGGAGTCCTCTACGTTGTTGCAAAGTTCCGATGGTGTCGAGCTTCGGGGTGCTGGCGCCCTGTACAAAGCCGTTCTCGGCATCATTCTGGCCTATATCGTTTTAATGGCCACGTTTGGTCAGGTCGGCACCATACTGGCCGCCCCGCTGGCGGTGCTGATTATTGGCGCGGTGACGGTATGGCTCCAAAGCAGGGGACAGGCGCGACATGCCATGAGCCTGTTTGTATGGGGCATCTGGGCCGCAGTCACCATGCAGGGGGTGTTGCGCAACGGTGTTGCCAATGCGGCGCTGTTTGCTTACCCGGCCATGCTGCTGCTGGGCGGCTGGGTGCTCGGCGCACGCCAGGGTTTGGCACTTGGGCTGGCATCGATCGGTGCATCGTTTCTCATTGCCATGGCGG
>CAJBVC010000700.1 GCA_903958915.1 uncultured beta proteobacterium | reverse complement strand
CGGCGCGCTGAAGGATTGAGCGAACCCCCATGGGCTGGCGAAAAGCGCGAGCGCAAGGAGAAAGGCTGTACTGCGTGCGCGGACCATGGGAGTTTTTTGTGCTGACTGACACAGTCTCACTCGGTCTGGGTGAGGCTGAGGTTGTTACCGTCGGGATCGTTGAACCAGCAGATCTGGGCGCCGCCGCCTGGAGCGGACCAGACCGCATCGGCATCCTGGCCGAAGCCCGGATAGATGAGGAATTCGACGCCCTTGGCCTTCAGGGAAGCCATCGCCGCACGGATATCGGGCACGGCCCAGCCGAGCACGGTGTGGGCACTGGGTGTGACGCCCTGAACCGTGGTGAGGCGCAGGGTAGTGCCAGCAAGGTCGAACACGGCGGCGAACGGATCAGTCGAAACCTGTGTTAGGCCCAGTACGTCGCGGTACCAGGTGGCGGCGCGTGTGTGGTCAGGTGTCAGCACGAAGGTGATGGCTTTGGCATTAGTCAACATGTTGGCGGCCTCCCTTGCCGCGGAGTTAAATGATGGCTGGGATACCGGTGAGGATTCCCGCGTAAATAGACAAGGCGTCTCAATCACAGGGGTTAAAGTATCGCACTTGGAAGTCCCACTGAATTCGCCGAGCGCGTACGGTTTCTGTCCGCCTTGCGCGGGGTTTGGGCCTGAAGTTTCCAAGCCAAATAGCCCCGTAGTGCACACCAGCTGTGCGTAATGCGCTCTTTAATGTATAGCAATGTGAATGCCGACAGCGCGTGTGGCGAAGTGGTGGAGCCGGTGGACCGGGCATCCCTTCTCTGGCCCATTGCTAAAGGTTGGGGATCTATTTCAATTGATCTGCCACCTTGGCGATACCGGCGAGTGCGCAGACTTCGTCCTTGTCTCCACCGGGTGCGCCAGAAACACCAACAGCGCCGATGGTGACACCCCCAGCCCTGATCGGTACCCCGCCGCCCGCTGCGACGACCTCTGGAATCTGTAGCAAATACGCATTGGAGGGTATGTCCGTCAGTGCTTTGAACTCCAGGGAAGTCTGATTGCGGCTTCGGGCGGTGTACGCCTTTTTACGGGCGAACTCCATGGTGTGCGGGGCGGTACCGTCGCCACGCAGGGATGCTCGCACCACTCCGGCATTGTCAACAATCACGACAGTGACTTTGTAGCCGGTCTTGGCGCAGTCTTCCACCACGCCTTCAATGATCATCTGCGACATTTTCATGGACACGTTCTTCTCAACCAGCACTGCCTGGGCGTGTGCTGATGCAGTGCCCAACAACGCTAACGCAATGGATGCAAGAATGCGACGGCCTGATTTCATGGGATGCTCCTTACGAGTAAAAGAAGGTGAGTTACGTTGGAAGTCCGAGTGCGGCCGAGCAGGATAGTGCATTTTTGCGGAGCGCGTTGGCGGCCGGACAAATCTGCCGCTGGGGGCTTGGTACATTTTTGACACCGCAGGTGGTGTTGGCCAACCAGACCGGCCTTTCTGCTGCGCAAATTCGGCAAGCGCAAACCGTTGTGCATGCCCACTTGAAGGAGATCCAAGATGCCTGGAGCCACCCCTTTGGCAGCTGAAGTAACCCACATTTCGAAGCACGGGTTTTGGCTACTTCTTGCCGGCGAGGAATTGCTCGTGCCCTT
>CAJBVC010000699.1 GCA_903958915.1 uncultured beta proteobacterium | reverse complement strand
TGGCAGCCATGCCTGAACTGCAGCTACAGATCGTCGAGTTTGCCCGCGAGCATGGTCGTGTCACGATTGGTGAAGCGATCAAGTTGACCGGCGCCAGTCGCAATACGTTGAAGCAGCATTTCCGTACCCTGGTCGAACGCGGCACGCTGAACCAGCAAGGCAGTGGCCGAGGGGTTTGGTACGACCTGCGCTAAGCCCACTGCACCCAACGTGTCCTTGATCTGTGTAGATCGAAAACAAACAGGTTCGTTATGAAATTCCCGCCAGTCGTGATTCAGGCCAAACAGAAAACTAGCCCTGCTCAGATAGGGCCGTAATTGGGTTCGCCACGATTAGCCTTGATGTTACATTAATTCGTCACTTATTTGCATTCGACGAAGATATGGAACATACTTTGCCGACCATGCGCCACGATACCCACACCCAACGCATCCTTGATCTGGCCAGCCAGAAGGGAATGCTGCGCCCCGGCGACCTCGATATTATCGGAGCTCCCCGGGTAGTGCTAACGCGCATGACAGCCAGCGGCCTACTGGAAAAGGCTGGGCGTGGCATTTACCTGCTACCTGGCAATCAAGGCTCCGAGCATGAAAGCCTGATCACCATAGCAACCAAAGTACCGCAAGCAGTCTTCTGTCTGCTCATGGCCCTGCAGTTCCATGAGCTGACCACCCAGCTGCCGCGACAGGTGTGGATCGCCATGCCTCGCGGCAGTCATACGCCCAAGATCGACTACCCGCCGGTCAAGATGGTTCAGTTTGCGGGTGAAGCCTATTCCGAAGGGGTTGAGATCGTTGAGCGGGATCAGGTCAAGCTGCGTGTCTACTGCGTGGCCAAGACTGTCGCCGACTGCTTCAAGCACCGCAACAAGATCGGACTCGACGTCGCGCTGGAAGCTCTGAAGGATGCACGCGCAAAGAAAATGGCCTCGGCCAATGACCTCTGGCGTTTCGCCAAGATTTGCCGGGTTGCCAATGTGATGCGCCCGTATCTTGAGGCGGTGGAATGAACAAGGATCTCGCCGCATCGGTACGGGTACGGTTGCTGAACGTCGCCAAAGCCCAAGGCGCGGACTTCAACCAAGTGCTGGTGCGTTTCGCCCTGGAGCGAATCCTTTACCGTTTGAGCCAGTCAGCGCACGCCGATCACTTTTTGCTCAAGGGCGCACTGTTGTTCACGCTCTGGTACGACATGCCCCATCGAACAACGCGCGACGCCGATCTGCTCGGCTTCGGGCCAAGCGATCTTGAATCGATCGCCCAGACATTTCGTGACATCGCCAGCGTCGAGGTTGAAGACGGTATCGTCTTCGATCCGGCGACAGTGAGCGTGGAGGAGATCCGCAAGGATGCGGGGTACGCCGGCGCACGGGTGTTGATTACAGGTGAAATTGCCAAGGCACGCTGCAAGACGCAAATCGACATCGGGTTCGGTGATGCAGTTACGCCTGGCCCGGTTCATGCCGTTTATCCGGTGCTGATCGAGGATTTGCCAGCGCCTCGGCTGCGGACATATCCCGTCTACACCGTCATCTCCGAGAAACTTCACGCCATCGCCTTGCTTGGCATGACCAACAGCCGGTTGAAGGATTACCTGGATCTGTGGGTGTTGCTCGACCGTGAAGCACTGAATGCCAATACGCTCGCGAGGGCAATCGCCGCGACCTTCATCCGGCGTGGAATGGCCGTCCCGGCTGTTCTACCCATCGGCCTGACGGACGAGTTTGCGACCGACGGATCGCGCCAGGCCATGTGGCA
>CAJBVC010000698.1 GCA_903958915.1 uncultured beta proteobacterium | reverse complement strand
TTACTGCGTGACGTGGATGGCACCGGGAAAGTGGTGGTTGTGGATGTGGCTGCAGAATACTACGCTGTTGTGGGTGAGAAGTTAATGAATTTTGCTCAGCAGAATAACTATAACGGCATTATCATTAATGGTTATGTGCGCGATACGGTACAAATCAAAGACATCAAAGTGGCTTTATATGCAATCGGGACTTGCCCGCGCAAATATATGGCGCCTATGGATGGTGCATTGAATGTGCCTGTTAGCTTCGCTGGTGTTCACTTTGTATCAGGCGATTATTTATACGCTGATGGGGATGGCATCATCCTCACGAAGCAGCCTATTTGAATCACCTGGCAATCCCGATTCGCACGCATCCGCTGAATTTGCGTTCGACTGTCGGTTCGATATGTGTGATCACCGGCCAAACGGTGTGGACTAGCGGAGGCGGTCATCAATTACCGGTTCTGTGCACTCCCGGTGCAAGTCAGACTCCGAAGCGGCCAATGATTTTGTCAGCCGCCGCTGTTTTTGAGTCGCACGCCCAACAGGGTGCGCCAGAGCGGGCCCTAGTGTTTTCCCTTATGATCTCGCTGCCGGGCAATTGACCCGGCACATTCTTTTTTGTATGGCCCATTCCACGCCCGTTTCCAGCGAGAACTCCCTGATCGAGATTGACCAAGTGTCCTTTGGTTATGACGAGCGGCGCACGATCCTGCGCGATGTGAGCCTGAACTTCGCCCGAGGCAAAGTAACGGCTATCCTGGGTGGATCGGGGTGTGGCAAAACCACCTTGCTGCGCCTCATCGGTGGGGTGCATGCGCCCACCAAGGGGCAAGTACGGTTTGAAGGTTCTCCCGTCGATGTCACGGACCGTGCCGAGCTGTACAAGTTTCGCAGGCGTCTTGGCATGCTGTTCCAGTTCGGCGCTTTGTTTACCGACCTGTCGGTGTTTGACAATGTGGCATTCCCCTTGCGCGAGCACACTGACCTGTCTGAAAGCCTGATTCGTGACATTGTGCTGATGAAGCTCAATGCGGTGGGCTTGCGCGGCGCGGCATCGTTGCGCATTTCGGAAGTTTCAGGGGGTATGGCGCGTCGCGTTGCGTTGGCGCGCGCCATTGTGCTGGACCCCGAACTCATCATGTACGACGAACCCTTCGCGGGGCTGGACCTGGTGTCCATGGGTGTCGCCGGCAAACTGATACGCTCCCTCAACGACATTACCGGCGCGACCTCGTTGCTGGTGTCGCATGATGTGCCGCAGTGCATGGCCATCAGTGACTATGTCGTGCTGTTTGCCAACCAGGGGCGCATTGTGGCGCAGGGCACACCGGCCGAACTCATGGCATCCACCGACCCGGAAACCCGCCAATTCATCCATGGCGAACCCGACGGCCCCATCAATTTTCACTATCCCGCCAAATCGGTGCGTGAGGAATTTGGGGTGGGTGCCTGATGTCTCCTGTTGTCGACTTCCTCGCGAGGTTTGGAGAGCGGACGATTGCGCTGATGGCCGCACTTGGGCATGCCGCCCTGTTCTTTGGAACACTGCTGAAGTCGCTTGGCCCTGCCATGCGCAGGCCCTACCTGGTGGTGGCGCAAGTACACGCGGTGGGCAATCGCTCGCTGCTGATCATTCTGGCCTCCGGCATTGCGGTGGGCTTTGTACTGGCGCTGCAGATGTACTACGCGCTGGTCATTTACGGCGCCTCGGAGTCGCTAGGCCTCATTGTCAACCTCGCGCTGGTGCGGGAACTCGGACCCGTGGTGGCCGCACTGCTGTTTGCTGGTCGCGCCGGGACCTCGCTTACCGCGGAAATTGGGCTGATGAAGGCTGGCGAACAGATCGCAGCGATGGACCTGATGGCGGTGGACCCGACACAGCGCATTTTGGCGCCGCGATTCCTGGGCGGTGTAATTTCCATGCCGATTCTCGCGATCCTTTTCTCCGCGGTTGGCATTGTTGGCGCCTACATCGTGGCGGTGTTGCTGATCGGAATTGACGCGGGCAATTTTTGGTCCATCATGCAAAGCCGTGTGGACGTTGTGCGCGATATTGGTAACGGCGTTGTCAAGAGCGTGGTTTTTGGTGTGATCTGCACCTTCGTTGCCCTCTATCAGGGTTATGAGACGGAGGCAACGCCCGAAGGTGTGGCGTATGCAACGACTCGCACTGTCGTATTTTCTTCGCTCGGCATTCTGTTCATGGACTTCATTTTGACGGCCCTGATGTTCTCGACCAAGTGAACCCGTCAGGCACGAACCTAACCGCAACCACTATGCAAAAAAGAAACACTGAAATACTTGTCGGCGCATTTGTCATGCTGGGCTTCCTGGGGCTGGTGTTCCTGGCACTCAAGGCCGCCAACCTGGGCAGTTTCTCTGCCACGACCGGCGATTACGTCATTAAGGCCCGCTTTGACAATGTTGGCGGGCTAAAACCCAAAGCAGCAGTGAGAAGTGCGGGCGTTGTCGTGGGACGGGTCGAATCCATAGACTTTGATGACAAGACTTTTCAGGCACGTGTAACGCTCAATATGGACAACCGCCATGCGTTTCCCAAAGACAGCTCGCTGAAAATTTTGACCAGTGGCCTGCTCGGTGAGCAATACATGGGCATTGAGGCCGGTGCTGCTGCAGAAAACCTGGTAACTGGTGATGTGATCAGCGCCACCCAGTCGGCCGTGGTGCTGGAAAGCCTGATCAGCCAGTTCCTCTACAGCAAGGCTTCAGACGGCGGCATGGTCGATCTGACCAAGAAATAGTTTCGATAGTGGTCGGCTCGATGGCGTCAGTGAATTTCCCCAAAGTACTCCAGCGCACCTTGCTGTTGCTGGCCGTGCTGCTGTTGCAGGCGTGTGCCACCGTCAGCAGTCCCGACCGCCGCGATCCGCTGGAATCCATGAACCGCAGCGTCTTTGAGTTCAATGACACCCTGGACCGTGTGCTGATGAAGCCGGTGGCTACGGTCTATCAGAATGTGACACCCTCCTGGATGCGCAAGGGGGTCACCAACTTCTTCAACAACCTGGAAGATGTCTGGTCCATTGTGAACAACGCCTTGCAGTTGCGTGGCCAGGACACGGGCGACAGCATTGCGCGTGTCATGGTTAATTCCACGGTGGGTCTGCTGGGTTTGGTGGATGTGGCCAGCGACCTCAATGTGGAGCGTCATACGGCCAATTTCGGTTTGACGCTGGGTCGCTGGGGCATGCAGCCGGGACCCTATCTGGTTCTGCCCCTGCTGGGACCGTCAACGCTTCGGGACACTGCAGCGTTGTCGGTAGACTGGGAGGGTAATGTCGTGAACACGGTGGGCGACAGCGCCACGCGCAACGCCTTGACGGCCACCAACATCGTCAATCTGCGCGCGACCTACCTGAGCGCTGGATCGATTGTGGACGGTGCCGCTCTGGACAAGTACAGCTTCATGCGTGAAGCGTATCTGCAGCGGCGCCGCAGTCAGGTGTTCGATGGCGATCCGCCAGAGGAAGAGGCCCCCGGGCCTTGAGTTTTCATCTTGAAATGGCAACAGAAAGACGCTATGAAACGACATTTTTTGCAACAGGTCCTGGCAGTTTGCCTGACGGCGCTGGTGGCCTGTGGGGCCACTGTGGCGCACGCTGAGGACGAGACAGCCGATGGACTGATCAAGCGTCTTTCCACCGATGTGCTCGACACCATCAAGGCCGACAAGGCCAATCTGGTAGGAGACATTTCCAAAGTGGTGGCGCTGGTGGATACCCGCATCATGCCCAACGTGAATTTTCAGCGCATGACTTCCTCGGCGGTGGGACCGGCCTGGCGTCAGGCCACACCGGAGCAGCAGAAGCGATTGCAGGAAGAGTTCAAGATCCTGCTGGTACGTACCTATGCGGGTGCGTTGTCGCAGATCAGTGATCAAACCATCAGCATGAAGCCCATGCGTGCCTCCCCTGAGGACAAGGAGGTGCTGGTGCGCACCGAGGTGAAAGGCAAGGGCGACCCGATCCAGCTTGAATACCGGCTGGAGAAAACGCCCGGTCAGGGGGCGGGTTGGAAGATCTACAACCTCAATGTGCTGGGTGTGTGGCTGGTGGAGACCTACCGCAGTCAGTTTGCGCAGGAAGTCAATGCCAAGGGTCTCGATGGCCTGATTGCGTCGCTGGCCGAGCGCAACAAGGCCAACAGCAAGAAGGCCTGACGTGTTGCGTCTGCCAGAGGAGTTGAATCACGCCAGCGCCAACGCGTGTTTGCAGCAATTGACCGAGGGGCTGGCCGCTGAACCTGCGCAGGTCGTGGTGGACGCACAGCCGCTGCAACACTTTGATTCCACGGCATTGGCGTTGCTCATTGAATTTCGTCGCGCCTGTGCCGGTGCTGGCAAGGTTTTGGTGGTGCAGGGATTGCCGCAGCGGTTGCGCGATCTTGCGGCGCTCTATGGCGTCGAAGAGTTGATCCTCTGCGCCTGAACCCGCGCCGCTTAAAATGGCGGCTCTCCCATGACCGCCATCTCCTTTCAAACCGTCTCCAAATCCTATGCGTCACCGCGCGGCCCCAAAGGGTCGCAATTCCTGGCGCTCGACGGTGTCCAGCTGGACATTGAAGAAGGCGAGTTCTTTGGACTGCTCGGCCCCAATGGTGCGGGCAAAACCACCATGATCAGCATCCTGGCCGGCCTCACCCGCGCCACCAGCGGTCGAGTGACGGTGATGGGCAGTGACGTGCAGACCGATTACGCCGCAGCACGTCGCAAACTGGGCATCGTTCCGCAGGAACTGGTGTTTGACCCCTTCTTCAACGTGCGAGAAGCGCTGCGATTTCAGTCGGGCTACTTTGGTATTCGCAACAACGACGCCTGGATCGACGAATTGCTGCAGAGCCTGGGGCTGGCCGACAAGGCGGGGGCCAACATGCGCCAGCTCTCGGGCGGCATGAAGCGGCGCATGCTGGTCGCCCAAGCACTGGTGCACAGGCCGCCGGTCATCGTGCTCGACGAGCCTACAGCCGGTGTGGACGTGGAACTGCGCCAGACGCTGTGGCAGTTCATTGCCAAGCTCAACAAACAAGGCAACACCGTCT
>CAJBVC010000697.1 GCA_903958915.1 uncultured beta proteobacterium | reverse complement strand
TGGAGCACATGCTCAAGGACATGGAAACCTTACTCGCCCGCATGGGCTGACGCAATCACTCCGCCACCCAGGCAGATATCTCCGTCGTACAGCACGGCCGACTGACCCGGGGTCACTGCCCACTGCGCCTGCGGGAAACGCAGACTGAACTCTGTAGCTGATGCAACTGCAATGGAACACGGTGAATCCGCTTGCCGATAGCGGGTCTTGGCTGCCAATTGCATTTGTCTAGGCGGTTCGCCGGAGAGCCAACTGGCGGCTTGCGCTTCCAATGCGATTGACTGCAACCAGGGGTGGCTGTGGCCTTGCACCACCCACAGGATGTTGGCCTGCATGTCCTTGCGCGCGACGAACCACGGGGCGTGCTCCCCACCGCCTTTTTGTGCACCTTTCGCCTTGAGCCCGCCAATGCCCAGGCCCTGGCGCTGCCCTAGTGTGTAGAACGACAGCCCCACATGTTGCCCGATGGTGTGTCCCTTGGCATTCTTTATCGGGCCTGGCTCCTTGGCAATGTAACGATTGAGAAAGTCCCGAAACGGCCGCTCGCCAATAAAGCAGATGCCAGTGGAGTCTTTCTTTTTCGCGTTGGGGAGTTTCATTTCCTCGGCTATGCGCCGTACTTCGGTCTTGTGCAACTCGCCCACAGGGAACAGGGTTTTGGACAACTGTGCCTGGTTCAGGCGGTGCAAAAAATAGCTCTGATCCTTCGAAGGGTCCAGTCCTTTAAGTAATTCAGATTGGCCAGTCACAGGGTTCTCACGAACCCTCGCATAGTGACCGGTTGCGATTTTCTCAGCGCCGAGCGCAACGGCATGGTCGAGGAACGATTTGAACTTGATCTCTGCATTGCACAGGATGTCCGGGTTGGGCGTTCGTCCGGCCTGGTACTCACGCAGAAACTCCGCGAACACACGGTCCTTGTATTCAGAGGCGAAATTGACGTGTTCGATTTCGATGCCTATGACATCTGCAACCGCCGCTGCATCAACAAAATCGGCGTTGGATGAGCAGTATTCGCTGTCGTCATCGTCCTCCCAGTTCTTCATGAAGATGCCAACCACTTCATGGCCCTGCTGCTTGAGCAGGTGAGCCGTCACGGCAGAATCCACTCCGCCACTGAGTCCGACAACGATTCGATTTTTGGTCATAGCGTGGCAATTATCTCTGGCAAGCTCGGTCCTGGTTCGCCCGAATGCACAGAGCGTTGTACAGTGACGCCACCAAATCAAGAACACCACGAGGAGCAATGCGAATGGATATGTATCTTTCCGACAAGACCGCATTGGTAACCGGTGCTTCTACCGGTATTGGTCGCGGCATTGCGCTGGCATTGGCAGCTGAAGGTGTGCAACTTGCCATTTCTGCACGCCGCGTCGCGCTGCTCGAGGAAGTTGCCGAGACAATCGCTGCGGCCGGTGGTAAACGCCCGGTGGTGATTGAATCCGATTTGTATGATGAAGACGCCGCCGCGAAACTCGCTGCCGCTGCGCTTGAAGGTATGGGTCATGTCGATATTCTGGTCAACAACGCCGGTGGTTCGCGCAGCTTCAAGGAGTTGCACGTGGACGAAGCGCGGTGGCAGGAAGCCATAACCCTGAACTTTCATCGTCCCCGGCAGGTAGCGGATGCACTAGTCGACCAGATGATTGCGCGCAAGTGGGGGCGCGTTATCAACATCACCGGCAAAAGCGAGCCGGAACACACCAATGGAGCCTTTTGCGCCAAGGCAGGCATCCACAGCTGGGCCAAGGGGTTGTCGCGCATGGTGGGGCAGCACGGTATCACTGTGAATTGCGTGCCGCCCGGACGCATCCATTCCGAACAGATTTTTCGCAACTACACACCCGAGTACCGCCAGTGGCAATGCGAGAACGAGATTCCCATGGGGCGTTATGGTGAACCCGAAGACATGGCCAATCTCGTCACCTTCCTGGCCTCGCCACGCGCCAGCTATATCACCGGCGCCGTGATCCCCGTCGACGGCGGGTTGCGCCGATACCAGTTTTAGACCTTTTCACAACACCAACAGGAGACAAGTACCATGAACCTCACCCGCAGAGAAGCCCTGGCCTTGGGCGCAGCCACGCTTTTGCCCACCGCACAGTCGCTGGCACAGTCGGCTTGGCC
>CAJBVC010000696.1 GCA_903958915.1 uncultured beta proteobacterium | reverse complement strand
GTGGGGGTAACGGTGCTGGTCAAACGTGCGTCGATCGGAAGCGAGCGCGCGTTGAGCCGGGCCTGCGATAACCAACGCGCCAGATTATCGGCACTTGCACCCTTGAGGGTGACCTTGGCGCGGTCGGCAGTGACGGAAATTTCTGCGGTGTTGCCGAGGGTCAACTGGGTGGCCTGGGTCAGGGCGCGCAGGGCATCGTCAAAACCCAGCGATGGTTGCCCCTGCAGGGCCTTGGCCTGCTTTTGCAACACCAGCATGTGTTGAAGCTGGGTATCCAACGCGCGCGCCTGGGAATCAGCAGTGCGAAGGGTTACCAGGGTCGGAGCGATAAAAATTTGCCAGAGTAACGCGCAAGCAACCAGTGCGAACGCCAGCAGCAGGCCGCGCCGCTCCCGGGCGCCCAGCGCGGCCCAGCGCGCCTGCAGCGATAGTGTGGGAGACTTTTCACTCATGGGCGGCGCTCCTGTTGCATCACCAGGGTGTCACCCTCCAGGCGTGCCTGGTAGCCCATACCCGCAAGCTTGGCCGTGATCCGGGCGGTGCCTTTGGCGGTCGGGTCCATACCCTTGATTCTGAGCTCGCCTGCCGCAAATTCGATAGCGGCTGGCGCCGTCGCAGCGGGTGCCATGCTGTAAAACTGCAACAGCATGGTTTCCAGATCCGCGCCGGTGGCAGTACCGGTCTGGCGTTGCAGGTCGGACACGGCGCGGCCCATTTGCAGCGGTGCGTCGACCACCACTTTCACGTCGGGGAAAGTGCTGGTCAGAACCTCACGGATGGCAGCACGCTTGTCCGCCAGGGCCGATTGTTCTTTCCAGTTCCAGCCGGCAATCCCCACCAGATTGACCGCGAGCAGTGCCACCAGAGCCCAGCGCGCGGCGCGCCAGTGCGGCGCCTGCATCAACGTTGCGATACCGCTGGACAGCCGTTTGCGTTGGCGCGCACCCCGGCTTGCGGCGCAATCAAATTGCGCCAGATCCCACTCGGACCGGGCGCTGGCCAGGTAGCGCTGGGGTGCCGTTTGCAGTGCGACGCGGCCCTCGAAGTGCTGCTCGGCAAGTTCCGCCACCGCAGGCTCGGCCCAGATCTGGGCCGGTGCGCCGTCTGAGCCGGTAGCGCCGACCAGGGCCAGCGACTCGGCGCCATAGGGCAAAACACAGACTCCCTGCGCCCCGCTGACCATCAGCTGTGCCTGCGCGGCGGTGCCCAGGAAATGCAGCGTCGGGGCCACTGCGGCACCCGGGCTTACCGACGGTGCAACCTCGGGCGTAATGCGCTGCGCCGGTCGACCGGCTTGTTCCAGTGTGCCCAGCCAGGCCTGTAACCAGGCCCGATCGCAGGCCGCCACCCACACCGGCTCGCCCGAGCGGGCACCGGGGGCCAGGGCAAAGTGCAATTGCGCCGGTTCGTCGAGCACGCGGTCTTCCAGCAGGCCTTCCAGCACGGTGCGCAGGCGCGCGCTGTTACCCTCCTGAAACATTTTCTTGTCCAGCGTGCCGCGCGGCAGTTCCAGGGCGTGCCACGACAATTTGCTCCACGGCACCACCGCCACCACCTCGGCTTCCCCAGTATCGGGCAGCAGCGCCAGCGGGACTTCAATGTGACGGCTTGCGGTGACACCATCTGCAGACAGCACCGCCACCACGGGCGTGGCCGGTGTCGGCAGAGACGGCGAGAGGGTGACAGTCAGTGTGCGCATGCGGGGCTTTGTGGTGTCATTTTAGGGCTTGCGGGGCGACCATTGCGGGCCACCGTCGCGCCAGAGTGTCCGCACATCCATTGCGTCGCGCTGCAACACCGAGTGCTGCTCCACGATGACCTGGTCCTGGCGCAGCCGACCGTGCACTTCAAAGAAGCGCGAACTGACACTGTGCTGCGTATCGACGAGCTGGCTGCTGGGCTCCCCCACCAACTTGGCAGCATCGCTGAGTGTGCGGAAATGGCTCATCTGGCGCGCACTCACCAGGCGCTGGGCCAGTGCCATGTCGGCCAACGGGATGCACGCAAACAGCACCATGGCATCAGCGGTGTTCAGGTTGACAGGTGTGGGGGCCGGCAAGACGGTGATGTAAGGCAGGAGTGTCAGCAGGGTTTTGCTGGACAACCCCAGCCAGCCCAACTGGCCCACCCGTTGCGGCAGCAAGGGTGCCAGCGGGGCGGAGCGGTTGTCAGGGCTGACGTCCAGCGCGAAGCGCAGGTTTTCTGCCAGTGCGCTGAGCTCGCCGGCAGGCAGTTGCAGCTTTTCAAACAGTTTTGCAAAGGCCCGCAGTGCCACCGTGGATACCTGGCCGTTGTCGACCAGATTGCGCACATTCATGCGGCTCTGCAGATCGGTCACCTGGCCCGACAGAAAGGTCTGGGTC
>CAJBVC010000695.1 GCA_903958915.1 uncultured beta proteobacterium | reverse complement strand
GTTTCCGGACACTCGCCTGCCGGTATGAGTCCTCCCGTGCGATGGCCCACGTGGAATATTCTGTACCCTCAGGGAGTTCTTGCTTGGACAGCATGTGGCACTTGACGGGGCAGGCCAGAAACGCCTCCAACAAACCCGATGTGATCACGATCTGCCGATTATCGTCAGACAGCTATAAACCCCGGCAACTTGGAAGCCTTCATATCGAAGGTCGCGGTCGCTCGACATCCAAGCCGTCGGTTCTTGGCCCCGATAAGACAATCGGCGAAATCGGCGGCTGAATCTTTCCAGATGAAAAGAGCCTCCTCGACGGCTGGCTCATCCTCGAATCGAACATCGCTCGCATCGAGCAAGCCGGAGATGGCTTGAATGATCAGATTCTTTGCCAGGCTATATCGGCTGCGTAACACCCATTCGGTTTCCAAGAGAACCAATTGATTGACAAGAACGCCCCTGCCTGCCGCGACTTCACGCTTAATCAGCTTGCGCGCCTTCTCAAATTGCGCTTCGTCGTCTCGAACCAGAAAGCGAACAAGCACATTGGTATCGGTCCCCAGCATCACCGCGACAACTGCTCAATCGGCACGGCCTTGCGACCCTTCTGGTGCAATGCGCCCGCCAATTCAGTGATGCTCTTGGACTTTACCCGCATGACTACTGTGGAATCAGGCATCAGCGTGAACGTCATTCGGTCGCCGGTCTTCATGGAAAGACTATCCCGAATGTTCTTAGGGATAGTTGTTTGCCCCTTACTGGTAAGCGTAGCATCGTTCGACACTTGAATCTCCTCTTTCCTTACGTAATTAATTATAGTAAGGAGGCTGATTGTCTGCAAAACTTACGTTTTTTTGTTGATTTGTATCTGGATAACGGTTTTGCGGTAACAGATTTGACGGTCTGCGTATTGGTTGGGACCCGGCATTCCCAGTTTTCAGGTGCCCGGTCGCTTCCGCTAGGGCATTCGAATGGCAAACGCTATCAAATCAGAAGCTACTCACGCATATTCCACGCGCCTTGCAGTAGATTTCAGACCAACCACTCCAGTTGCATGCGAGCATAGCTGCTGCTTCCCGTCTCAACCCGCCACTGGGTAGTCGGTATATCCCCTTTCACCCGGAGTGAAAAAGGTGTTGAAGTCCGGGGCTGCCAGTGGCAGACCTTTTTGCATGCGCTCGACCAAATCCGGATTCGACAGGAAATTGCGCCCCATGCCGACCAGATCGGTGAGCCCGTCTGCCACTGCCTGCTGGCCCGATGCCTGGTCAAA
Organism: uncultured beta proteobacterium; assembly: GCA_903958915.1. Lineage (GTDB taxonomy): Bacteria > Pseudomonadota > Gammaproteobacteria > Burkholderiales > Burkholderiaceae_C > Allorhodoferax. The sequence goes on along the minus strand of CAJBVC010000695.1, from coordinate 264 downwards.
GCTGCCGCCGATGATGAGGGTCCGCGGCCAGGCTTTGCGCAACGCCTGTTTGAAGGCGAGGGGAACTGCTGGTGCTCCCAGCCCTGCATGGTCAACGAGGTGCACATACACCAACCCCGCGTCAGCAAGTTGCGCTAACAGTGTCAGGTAGGTTTCGTCCACTTCCGGGTAAGCGCCCATGCCCGAGTTGGTGCCGTAAGGAGAAATGCGGATGCCAACTTTGTCGCCACCAATGGCGGCCACCGCTTCACGCGCAACTTCCAC
>CAJBVC010000694.1 GCA_903958915.1 uncultured beta proteobacterium | reverse complement strand
GTATTGGCGACATCTCGCGCCCTATCCACAGCGTCGTTCATCAGGAAGTAGTATGAGTTTTATGGATCTCCTTAAAAATTACTGGCCTTTCATGGCCTTGGGTCTTTGGTTTGCCTACAAGTGGTGGAATTCAAAGCGAGTCATGGGCTTGCTGCCCCAACTCAAGAAGGACGGTGCGATTTTTGTCGACGTCAGATCGGCCGCAGAGTTTGCAAGTGGTAATGCTCCCGGAACAATCAACATCCCACTCCAGGAATTGGGAAGCAGGCTCGGTGAGATACCCAAGTCTGCCCCCGTTGTGCTTTGCTGTGCAAGCGGAACACGCAGTGGAATGGCCAAACTGGTGCTAATGAAAAATGGCTACGGTGCGGTTCACAACGTTGGTGCCTGGAGCAAGTTGCTTGACTAGCGGTGCGCTGCCGTGATGGGCAGTTGGCTTTAAAGAAAACACGATGTCAGAGACTTGGTACGAACGCCACATCCTTCCTTACTTGCTGGACCTGGCCTGTAGCGTCTCGCCTATACGTAGGCAACGCATGAAAGTGATTCCGCAAGCCGAAGGTAAAGTGCTCGAAGTTGGTATCGGCACAGGTTTGAACATGCCTTTCTATGACCGATCACGTGTCAAATTGATCGTCGGTGTTGATCCCGGATTGCGAATGCACAGACTTGCCCGGAAACGAAGTGTTCAAGCAGGGCTGGAAATCGAACTTATTGGGCTCTCAGCGGAACGCATTCCAGTGGAAGATGCCAGTTTCGATACTGTCGTCTGCACCTACACTTTGTGCTCGATTCCTGACCCCATGGCAGCCCTTAAAGAAATGAGAAGGGCGATGAAACCAGGAGGAAAATTGCTGTTTTCCGAGCATGGTAAGTCACCGGATGCCAATGTCCTGAAGTGGCAAACCCGTCTGCAACCCTATTGGAGACAAGTCGCCGGTGGATGCATGCTGGACCGGGACATACCTGCTCTGCTTGAAGAAGCCGGATTCCAACCGGATGTGCAGTCACTGTATTTGCCAGGTCCGAAGATTCTGTCCTATCACTACTGGGGCAAAGCCGTTGCGAATTGAGCAATTGTCCCGCCCATCCCCCGACTACAGCGAAGCTTAGTCGCGGGTCAAGCGGGTGCAGCCGAAGGCTGCGTGCCCCCCTACGGCGGCGATTCCTGGTCCTGTTTTATATTTGAGCAGAGGGGACACACCCATTGCCTGGCACGTCGCCTGTCGGGCTACCCCGCCGAGATATTGCATTCCCGGTGAAGAAGCGCCATGGCATCCACCAAGGCATAGTCATGGTCGCTGAGCAGCACGTCTTGAGCTTCTGCCAAAAAGTCGTGCCACATACGCAAATAATCGCTCTGGCCGTGCGCTGGAGCATTGGTCAAGATGTAGTCGGATACCAAATCGGCCTTTAGACCACTCTTTCGAACCTTTCGCACCAACGTGGCTGCCGCTTTTGCGGTTAGCACAGTCTTTGGCGTGCTCGTTGCAGCAATGCACAGGAAGAGAGTCAATAGTGAACTGCTGTCACTGTGGCCCGCAGTGGCCTTGTTCCAAGCCGTCGATGCGGCACGATCAAAGTTGTCCACCTCAGTCAAAGGGTCTTCGACCCAGAAGTAGCGGCCCATAAAAGCAGGAGTCTGGTCAAAGAGTTTGCGCGGCGGTAGCGACCTATCCAGGATTTTGGACATATCCGAGAGGATGGTCGTGCGCACACATTCCACTACTTCCTTGAACTGTGCAGGGAGGTTCTTCGGCAGAGTAATGTTAGAAGCAATGGTGCTAGAGGATGTCGCCTTTTTCCTCAAGTTTGCGACGGTATTTTCAAAGGCAACCCAGTCGGGCAATCTGGTCTGGCGTGTCGACACCATCAGAAGCGCCGTGCGGATTACTGCTTCAGCATCGCATCCCGCGTCTTGCACGTCTTGTGCATCCATCCCGAATTGCTCTGCAAACCAGAGGGCTGCGTCAACGACAGCTGCTACTTGGCTGCGCCGAGCAAGCTCTAACCGATAGTCCCCTAGACTGCGCAACGACCAAATTGCGAGTTGCGGGATGTGTTCGTCGGTGAAGCCACCATGCTCGCCCATGCCGAAATGACTATTCTGCGGCATGGCAATCAGGGCTTTAAGCATGTCGGATGCGCCCTTGGAGCGCGAGAGCAGACTGTGATCACGCAGTGCTTGGGCCGCCTTGTGCAGGTCACCAGCGCTGTGATGCTCCAAGTTCAAGCTGACCAGATTGACAATCCGCTCCCGTGCCTTCTCCAATTCGGGGCGCAGAAACTCGCTGCCGAAGTACCGCGCAATCTGCACCATGCCTTTGGGTGCCTCGGTCTCCATAGCGTCGAGCTTGGCTTGATCAATGATGCCGTGCTGCTGCGCGTAGGCCAGCACCTTTTCAAAGAAAGGTCGCGCATCGAATATTTCGACGTTCTGGTTGGCAGCTGCGGTGGAAACTTGCGAGTCGGACATGGCTTAAGTAGTGGCTGTCAAATGGCCGACTCCTCATCAGCCTCCAGCACTGCAGGCGTGGCCTTGCCGCGGTCAGTGTCGCTGGTTTCCACTTTGCCGTCATCCTCCTCGCCTTGCCAGTTCTCCCCCTGTCTCGCATCGTGCGCGCGCACCTTGCCACGAAGCACCAGTAGCATTTCCACAAAAAGGTCGGGGCAATCGTGGCGCAGCAACCACGCCAGTTGCATCCAGTCCTGGTCGGCCACTTCATCCTCGTCTACGCGGGGTTTCACGTACGCATTGGCCAACAGGGCAGTATCCGAGAGTATCTCGCCGTCATCTTCGTCGGTATCAAAGGTACCGCCACGGGCAAATGCCTCAATGCGACTCCACTTGTCCGAGAAGTAGTCGGCCAGAGCCTCCGAGCCGCCTTCGAGCTCGCCAATTGCATCCAAAAACTCCACCGGATTGGCATCTTCTCTGAAGAGAATGGAGTTCATCATTCCACGCAGGTGCGTGCGACTGAGGTCCTTGTACTGTTTCTCGATCACAACGGCGCGTGCAAATTGTGCAGGCGTGACCAGCAGGTTTACGATCGACTCTTTGGAGTTGTCGTATTCGCGGATGACGGCCAATATATCTTTGGGCGGCAACTGCTCGAGCACCAGGGTCAGGGCGTAGTCACCCTCAGTGTCAGCCAGTTCCACCAGAGCGGCCTCTGCGCTTACGATATCTCCTGCCGCGATCAGGCTTTGTGTCTTGGCAATCAGCGCCAGTGCATTCATGGTTTGTCTTTCGGGATTGCCATGGGGTCAGTCTTTGCGGTCAAAGCCTTGTTCAACCATCCAGTCGTTACCTGCCTCCTCGCGCGCGCGCTCGCTGATCTCTTGCTCGTCATGGTCCTCGGTGTGGTTGTCTTCGTGACGCTCCTCACGCAATGCATCACGATCTTGTTTGCCTTCTTCATCTGCGTTGTCACCGATAAGTTCGGCGGCCTCTCGCTCTTGCGCGCTCAATGGCTTGTGATACATGTATTCGACAGAAGCGGCAATGGTCATAAACCATTCGCCCATGGGTTCGTTCAAAATGGTCTGCACCATTTCCCGGGCCCAGGAGGCGATTGCAATGGTGTCGCTGATGCTGTCCCACGTTGGTAGCTCATCGGCTTCCTGGGCCAGCAGGTGATCCATGACCCCAGGGCTGGAGAATTGAAATGCCTGGTGCAGGACTACGGCCACCATCTCGGGGTCCTCTTCCATCACCTTGAGCAGAAAGCCCAGTTCGCGGCGCTTTTCCGCGAGGCGTTTATCTAGAACATCATGACCTTCGGAGTTGGTTCGCAGATCGTCGAGTTCGCTCTGGTACGCATTGCGAAGATTGTGGAAGAAAGGAGATAGGTGCAAAAGAAACGTTTCTCAGTTGTCGTCAAATTGATATGCGAAGGAAGTGCACTAGCGTGGAGTCTGCCTTAACGGTTGAAAGTAAGCGTGCCAGATTTCACGTGCAGTCTCAGCCGGGTTGTCCAACAAGTTGCGCCGGCGGTTATCGTCATATGCCAAGCGCTTAACATCATCCGACAATACCTCATACGCCTCCTGCACCGCGCGAAAGCGCGCTGGAGCCTGGGCATCCGTATTGCGGTCCGGATGAAACTGGGATGCTTTCTGTCGAAACGCCTTCTTGATATCGGCCAATGTTGCAGAGCTGCCAAGCCCCAGGGCTGTGTAATGGTCTTTCATGCGGTGAGCTTTGGGGGTGGAGCGAGAAACAACTGAAGCCGTGGCCCGTCTACTGGCCTGACGTACCCCCATTCTATGGCGTGCTTGCCTGTACCTGAGCGCATACCGAAGTGGCTATCGGGTAAGTACGGCAATCACCTCTGTGTGCTTTGGAAACTGACTTGACAAGTGGACACGATCGGCGAGTTGAAAGTCGCTGAAGTCAAATCCAGGTGCGACAGTGCACCCCACCAGCGCATACGCACCGCCCGGTGCTACCCGAGACGCGAACCAGGTGTTCGCCTTCACCACATGTTGAAACGTCTCACCTTGGGCAAGATCAGGTCCAAGATGTGTGGTCACCAGTTCGCCAGTCTCCAGAAGTTCCAGCACTTCCAAAGCATCGCCGGCATAGAAGTGCCACATCTCGTCGGAAGCAATTCTGTGAAAAGCAGAAAAATTTCCTCGCTCCAGAAGAAAGTAGATTCCAGTGCTGGCAGAGCGCACTGGCGCCAACTGGCTCGAATTCAATGACGTGGCAGGCTGTGGCTGCACTGTGCATTCACTACGATACGTTTCCTTGTAGAAACCACCCTCTGGATGGGGCGATAGCTGGAGTGCCTCAATATAGGCTTGTGCACTTGGGTTCATAGTGATGGACTTTCCCGATGGAGTCAGAAGCAATCGTCATGCGGTCTATCGGCGCGATTATTTGCGGGACTTTTTGCTGTCGACTTTGCGCCAGTATGGAAACTCATCTTCATGAATTTCAATGTCAAGCTCGGAGATGGTCGCCGTCATGCGCTCTTGCACTCGACTCACCGCCTGGTTGTAAACAACTGGACCGATCTCCTTAAGGAAGAAAGTGAGAAGGCCTCCCGCAGCAATGTTGCCGATCTTCTCGCCCGAGGTCTCCAGGAAGTAGCGCTCAATGGAAGCAATCGCCTGCTGACG
>CAJBVC010000693.1 GCA_903958915.1 uncultured beta proteobacterium | reverse complement strand
CTACAACGCAGAGACGCAGCAACTGGATCTGCACTGGGACATCAAGAATGTGCTGGCCTACAAACAGGTGCCCCACGAAGTGTTTCGCCGACTCTGCGCTGCGCCCAACCCCACCACCTACTGGGAGGACCGCATCGCCGAGGAGTACCCCAAAGGCCACCCGATGACCTCGGGCGCAGATTCTGAGGGCGCCACGAAATCGAGCGACCTGTTTTAGGCGGTCACTCTTCCTGCATGGCCAGGTTCAAGAACGGATTCACGATGCGCAGGGTGCCGTCAATCAGTTGGTTGTGTTGGAGGTCTTCGCTCAAGACCGTGGTTGCGCCACATTGCAGTGCGCTGGCCAGAATCAGGCAGTCATAGAACCCATAGCCGGTGCTGGTCTGCAAGGCCAGGGCAGCGTGAACCAGCTCGGTACTGGAAGACACGCGGTTCAAGGGCTGCATGGCGGCATCAATGAACTGCTGGCACTCGTCGGCCGTGAAGCGCTTGGCAAACTTGCGCGTGGCCACGTTGGCAAATTCCTGAATGACCTGGTAACTGATGCAGCCGCAGTGGGTGGCCAGCGCCTGTTCGAGCAGCTGCACCGCGCGCTGCCTTTTCAGCGGCTCACTCGCCAACAGGGCATACACAAAAATGTTGGTGTCGATAAAGAACAGGCCATCGGATAGATCGGTAGTTTGGGTCGGCATGGAGCGCGGCAGGCTTTTAGCGCTGGTTGAGTTCGTCGCGGGTGAATATGCGCCCGGCATCCACCTGCCCGAGCTGTTCCATCACAGCCCGAAAACGCGACACGGCAGCGTCGTCCTGTGAGCCTGCGTAGCTGCTCAGCCATTTGCGAAACTCCACATTGAGCGTGCTCTGCGCCGCCGTGGCTTTTTTTCGCGCCTGGTCAATGAGCTGGTCGTCTGCGGTGAGGGTGATGTTGCGTAGCATGGGCGAAATCCAGTGTGCACTGATGGATCCAGTGTACACGGGTATGCGGTAGCATTGCATTTGACCTGATTACGTGCACAACCAGCCAACTTTTCGGCATGAAAAGTGGCTTTCACGCGCATTGATAAAGCGTGGTCAGCTACGAAAGTTGTAGCGGCCGCAGTCTCAATTGACGGGTTCGTTCTTGGGCGTCATCACGGTCAGCCACAGCATGCCCAGCACCCCCGCTGACACCGACGCCATCAAAATGGCCATCTTGGACGCGTTGATGATCTCGGGCTGCCCTGCGAAGGCCAGGTTGGTGATGAAGATGGACATGGTGAAGCCAATGCCCGCCAGCATCCCAAGGCCGATCATGTGACGCCAGGTCAGCCCGGCAGGCAAACCGCACAGTCCGATGGCGACGGCAATAACACTCAGCAGCACGATGCCAATGGGCTTGCCCAGCACCAGGCCGGCGATGATGCCCAGGCTATTGGCGCTGGCAAGGCTCTGCTGCCACAGCGGATCAAAGACCACACCGGTGTTGGCCAGTGCGAATAGCGGAAGGATGAGGAATGCGACTGGCTTGTGCAGTGCATGCTCCAGGCGGTGCGAGGGTGATTCCTCGGGGATGCTTGGTGACAGTGTCTTCTGCTGCGTGTCCCCCGCCCGCTGTGCGGGCTCCTCCTTTACCTCCGCAGAAGGCACTCCCACCAAGCCTCCTCGTTGCGGGCGTGAGGCGAACGGAATGGCAAATGCCAGCAGCACGCCGGCGATGGTGGCGTGCACGCCGGACTTCACCATCAAAAACCACATGACAGCGCCACCCACCAGATACGGCGTGAGCGCCATGATGCGCAGCACGCGGTTGAACAGCACCAGCACCCCAAATACGGCCAGCGCGCCTAACAGATATGCCAATGAGAACTGGGAGGAATAGAACACCGCAATCACGATGATGGCGCCCAGGTCGTCCATCACCGCGGTGGCGGTCATCAGGACCTTGAGTGTCATTGGCACCCGGCTGCCCAAAAGGGCCAGTGCGCCGATGGCAAAGGCAATGTCCGTTGCCATGGGGATGCCGCTACCGGCCTGTGTGGGAGTGCCTGCATTCAAAGCAAAGTGCAGGCCAGCCGGTACGATGATGCCGCCAATAGCTGCCACGATGGGCAGCAGTGCATTTTTGAGGCTGGAGAGCTCGCCCACATACAGCTCGCGTTCGAGTTCCAGGCCAATCAGCAGAAAAAAGATGGCCATCAGCGCATCGTTCACCCAGTGCTCCAGGCTCAAGCCCAGGAACTTGTGGTGCCAGAAGGCTAGATAGCCTGGTCCCCATGCCGAGTTTGCAATCAGCAGACACAGCACGGTGCAAGCCATCAGCACCAAAGCGCTGGACTTCTCGGACTCAAAGAATTCGGAGAACGTTTTGGTAATCATTGCTGGGGCGCTTGCGGTGCAGCGTCACTGCGGGGTTTGCCCAACAGCATGGCG
>CAJBVC010000692.1 GCA_903958915.1 uncultured beta proteobacterium | reverse complement strand
GTTGCCAGCTCGACCACTTTTTCAAAAGTCACATCCGGTGCCACAAAGCTGAAAGCAAACTCGTTGCTGCGCGCAAGAATCCCCAACTGCGCCTGCGCAAAAGCGGTCTTCGCAGCGTTCACCACGGAGCGCATGACAAACTCCCCGGCGGCGAAACCATGTTCGCGATTGAGCATGCGCATGTCGTCAATTTCAACGGCCACAATCGCTGCCAATGAAAACTGCTGCTCACCGGAAAGCAACTCCGTCAATCGCAACTCAAACCCGCGGCGGTTCAATAAACCCGTGAGTTCGTCCTCGTAGGCCTGCTTGTGCAATGCCGCCACCTTGGCGGTTTCGGCATCGAGCATTTCGCCCACTTTCCTGGACATCTGGTTCATCGCACCCACCACCCGTGCCAACTCCGGCGCCTTGGGTGTCTGGGTGATTTGCTCAAACCGCTTGGCCTGCACGTCAATCGCGGTCTTTTCGATCGCTCTCAGTGGCTTGAGGATGAAGTGCAGCACCAGATAGGCCAACGCCAGCGCAGCAGCGTACACCAGCCCAAGCCAGCCCAGCATCTGCATGGAAGTACTCCAAAGGTGCTGGTAGGCATAGGTAGGCTGGCTCTCCACCAGTACTTTGCCAAGTTGTTTCCAACCTGAGCCAACGAAAGCCTCGCCCACTGGGGTATCGATGGGAAACGCCGACACGAAGAACTCGGGAACACCCTCGATCTTGACTGGCAACACCTTGCTGACAATTTCCACGCGGTCTTTGGAGAGCACCTTGATACTCTTGAAGAATCCCCGGTCAAAGACACTGGCCACCTGAGCCTGGGCCAACACGTCATCCCCCTTGCCCATCGACTGCCCCAGCGTGACCGACATCGCAGTGGCCGCATCCTGGGCGTGGGAAGCGAGTTGCTGTTCCAGATAGGCACGGGTTCCCGATACCGACACCGCAAAGATCACACCGAGCACTGTGAAAAACAGCGCGCACAGAAGCAGAAAGAACTGGTTGCGCAGTGTCATTGGGAGGCACTCCTGGTGGACTTCTGCCCACCCTTTGGAGAAGGGAGAACACTGGCGATCCAACCCATTGCCAGAATAACTACCATGGTTAGCGCATTCGAGGGAATCTGCAGGTTGAAGTCCACGGTGCTGTGAAACAGCAGTGCGACGATACTCATGGCGACACCAAAAGCGATTCCCCACGGGAGCCTGGACTTACGGCGTCCCATCACCTGAACCACTGTCACCAAGGTAGAAGCCACGAGCACTCCGAGAATCCCCAAACCCACAAGTCCATAGTCGGTAGCGATTTCGACGAAATCGTTGTGCGTATGGTCCACATAGGTGTAGCCATAACTTGGTGTACGGTAGCTGAGAAAGATGTTGTAAAAGGTGCCTCCTCCCGTACCGAGTATCGGGAAGTCGCTAACGATGGGAAGCGAAGTTCGTGCCGCCTCGGTTCTGGCCTCTACTGACTCCGACTTTCCACCATCAGCCACAGTCAACTCTGTTTGTTGAATCCGCTCAACGACCTTCTCCAGTCCGACCCATGTCCCCACCACCAGCACATCAATAACAATGAGACTCACAATAAGCGCGATCGTTTGAGGAGCTGTTTGCCGCGCTTTTATTACGGCAATCAATCCAACAGCTACCATGGATATAAAAAGTGCAGCATTGCCCATGCGTGAGCGTGTCAAGACCAGACCGATCACCATGACAATCAACAACAATCGCAACCGCATCTTGGGACTGAGCATGAACGCAATGGCGCCCACGACGTGCGTTTTCCAGTGCTTGGCGGTGCGTTCTTCACCTCGACCCAGACGCGCAAGCATCAAGCCAATACCGATTGACAGGCACATGCAAAGGTAACCGGCCATGTTATTAGGGGACACAAAGGACCCGATCATTCGGGTATGGGAGACGTTGGAATAAAAAAGCCGGTACTCGGCTTTAAGAGAGAACAGAACGGCACCTAGAACGGCCTGCATCACACCACTGAACACCAGCACTTGAGCCAACCGATCAAGTCGCGCACTCTCCCGCACGGTCATCACAGCCACCAGAAAGATGGCAAGGTAGCAAAAAGACAGCGCTGCCATTGACTGCGACTGAAAGACATCGATGGAGACTGTCTGGGCAACCGTCGGCTGGAGCATTTCCCCAACCTTGGGTGAAAGCAGGTCAAGCCATTCAACACGTAGCGGTGTAATCTGTAACCAGGAGATCAACACCATGCAAGTCAGCAAACCAGCGGGCCAGCGAAACTTGTGAAGTTGCTCCATCGCTGCCGGCAAGTGTTCCCGCCAGACCCACAGTGTTCCCAAAACTAGTGCGCAGGCGGCAACTTGCAACAGCCCTATCGCCCATAGACGATTACTACCCAGGGGCAGGGGGGCCCAAATCAGCAGGGCCAGCAGGCCGAAAAACACCCAGCCGTCATTCGGCCCGTGCCTTTGGCTGCGAGATGCAGTTTTCGCCATGATTGCCTTCGGCGCAACAGATTGGATTGCGAGGGATTTCGACAAAAAAATGGCAGCCAGAAGCTGCCATTATTCGAAAAAAGTCAGCCGATCAGGTGGGACTAACGCCGCTCTTGCCACCACCGCCAACAGTGGCCGACCTCGATGTCCCAAAACTAGTGGATCCGCTGAACCCGCTAAAGGAACCACCCGTGTTTGCGCCAGTGTTACCACCAGTGTTTCCACCAGTCGCTCCGCCGGCGGCCGTAGGAGGAAGCAGTGCACCAGGGTTAGCACCACCTGCCACCAAGGCATTGAAGACTGTAGTGCTGTTCTGACCCGCATTCACCATTGCAGTTTGAACCGTCATGGCAGAAATACCCACAGCATTGGCAGCCGCTGCGATGGACTCAAGCGACTCACCGCCCGCAATACGTTGGGCAACCTCGGTGTTCACCTGGGTGGTTGTCATGCCTGCTTGAAAAGCAAAAGCAGAGACGCTTGCTGCAATCAGCGCTGCAGCGATAAAGATTTTTTTCATATACCTACTCCCTAAAAAATATTTTTTGCAAGGTCATGTTATCACGTCAGGCAACTCTTTTGCCAGTGATTTCTACTTTTCTACCACGTATTTTTCAATTCTTGGTACCACTTTTTTTACCCGATTGTTTTTTTCAGACACTGACCGGAATCCACGAACGCAAATTTTCAACATGCGAAATCAGGCCCTCGCGTCACTCCAACGCAACAAACAAGTGTCATCCCCGCGGTAGACCGTCTCGCCCTTGCTGTTGACGCAATAGTCAGGCGACACAATCATTTCCGAGAACTCCATACCTTCACCAATGCGTGTGTATTCAAAAAGAATGCTCTTCTTCACGACAGCGCCGGCACGAATGTGGCTGCCGTGCCCAATCCACGTGGGGCCAATGATGGTGGCGCCCGGTTCAAGCCGGACACTGGAACCCAGGTAAACCGGGCCCTCTATTCGCACTTGCTCCCAATCCACACGCGTGTTCAGCCCCACCCACACGCCTGGTCGCACTTCCTTACCCGGCATGTGCATGTGTGCCACCTCACCGCGGATCACCCGCTGCAGGACAGACCAATAGTCACTCACACGGCCAATATCAATCCAGTTGAAAACCTGGTTCTGCACAAAAAATGGCAGCTGCTTCTCCACCAGCATTGGAAAAAGCTGTGAGCCAATGTCAAAGTTGCACCCGGATGGAATCATGTCAACGACAGAGGGCTCAAACAGATAAATGCCCGTGCTTGCCAAGGTAGAACGCGCCTCTTGCGGCGTCGGCTTCTCCTGAAAGGACTGCACCCGACCGGTCTGGTCAGCCACCACCATGCCATAGCTTTCCACCTGGTCTTGCGGAACCTCCAGCGCCACCACACTGGCAACTGCACCCTTGGCTTTGTGCTCACGCACGGCAGCGCCGATATCCAGGTCAATGAGGGCATCACCACACAGCACCAAAGTGGTCTCGTCAAAGAACCCCGAGAAATCCTGAATATGGCGGATTCCCCCTGCGGACCCTCTGGGTCTTGGAAGAATGTCTCCGTGGTCGAGCGCACCTTCGTACGAGTACCCGATCTGCACGCCCCAGCGACTGCCGTCGCCAAAGTACTCTTCTATTTTGTGGTGGTGAAAAGCCACATTGATCATGATCTCGCGAACACCGTGGCGCGCCATGTGTTCGATCAGATACTCCATCACCGGTCTGCCCAGAATGGGCACCATCGGCTTAGGCAAATCATTGGTAAGCGGACGCACGCGTGTCCCCTGCCCCGCCGCCAAAATCATGCCCTTTGTCACGCAACACTCTCCAAATTGGTTTGTCGCCGCACCAGATCTTCGAACTCGCTAACATGAAGCGGCTGGCTGAAGAAGTACCCCTGGAACTCAACACATCCGTGCGAAGCAAGTAGGTCTCGCTGCTCCTGCGTTTCGACTCCTTCGGCACCAACTTTGAGCTTCAAACTGCTCGCCAGCGCAAAAATGCTTCTGGTTACCGCAGCGTCGTTCGAATCGGTCAGCAACCCCCGCACAAACGACTGGTCAATGCGCAACTGATCCAGTGCCAGCCGGCGCAGGTGCGACAGCGACGAGTAGCCGGTTCCCAAATCAGCCAGTGAAAACACAATGCCGTAATCACTCAGCTCGGTGGTCTTCTCGATGATGTCCTCCACGTCAAGCACCAGCAGGCTCTCGTTGATTTCAAGCTTGAGGAGGTCTGGCCGGGCACCGGTGGTTTTGAGGGTTTCCAGCACCATTTGAACAAAATCGCTCTGATGCAACTGCAAGCCGCTCAGCTTCACCTCCATGATGAGTTGATTGGTTTCTGGCGACTCACCCCACTGTTGCAGTTGCACACAGGCTTGCTTCAAGACAAAGTTACCCAGCGGAACAATCAGCCCGGTCTCTTCGGCCAATGGAATGAAGGAGGCGGGTGACACCAGGCCGCGTGTCGGGTGTTCCCAACGCACAAACGCTTCAGCTCCTACTAGCCCGCCTTCCGAGTTGAACTTGGGCTGGTAATGCAGGATGAACTGGTCTTCCTGTAAAGCGGTTCGTAGTTCATTCTCAAGCTCGACTCGCGCCGCGATAACCGCCTGCATTTCAGGATCGAAGAATCGAAACGTGTTGCGCCCTGCCGACTTGGCCTGGTACATCGCCATGTCAGCACGCTTCATCAGCTCTTCGACACTGACAGACGCCGGGCCAAACATCGTAATTCCAATACTGGGCGTGCTGAAATGCTCCAGGTCATCGAGCTCGTAGCGTTCATTGAGCTCGGCGAGAATTTTCTCCGCCACACTGCGCACTTGCCGGGCGGCATCGCGCATTCTCGGACTCAGGTTTTCCAGTACCGCCACAAATTCGTCGCCACCCAAACGTGCCACCGTGTCGCCAACGCGCACTGCAGACTTAAGGCGGGCTGCAACATGCTGCAACAACAGGTCGCCCTTGTCGTGACCCATCGTGTCATTCAGAGACTTGAAGTTATCCAGGTCCAGAAACAGCAAGGCACCGCTCTTGTTGCTGCGCTCCTGCGCCTTCACCACCTGGCTCAAACGGTCCATCAGAAGCCGTCTGTTGGGCAAACCGGTCAGGGCATCGTAGAAGGCAAATTGTGCAATTTGCTTCTCCGCCTCCTTGAGCACCGTAATGTCAGTAAACGACACCGTGCGAAACGCGGCTGATTCAGCCTTCTCGCCGGGAATTCGGCACTGCGCATACATCCAGACCACCGTCCCATCAGGCTTGCTCACCCGAAATTCGGTGCACAGCTGCCTGTGCTGGGTTACGAGTTCACTCCAGCATAGTGCGATACGCTTCTGGTCTTCCTTGTGCACTGCCTGCCACCACGGCTTTCCCAGCTGCTTCTTTGATTCGAGGCCGGTCAT
>CAJBVC010000691.1 GCA_903958915.1 uncultured beta proteobacterium | reverse complement strand
GGCGGATCAAACCAGCCATTCACCCACACCACCTTGGTCTTGACCTTGGGGTTGCTGCTCTGCGCGCCCAGGGTGAAGCTGTTGATGTTACGAATGACTTCGGGACTCGGGATCGACGCCACCACGCCCAGTGTGTTGGTCTTGGTCATCTTGCCGGCAATCACACCGGCCATGTACGCGCCTTCGTAGGTACGGCTGTCGTAGGTGCGCATGTTGTCGGCAGTCTTGTAGCCGGTGGCATGTTCGAACTTGATGTCCTTGAATTCGGGGGCCAGTTTCAACATTGGCTCCATGTAGCCAAAGGTGGTGCCGAAAATCAGTTTATTGCCGCTGGTGGCCATGTCGCGGATGACGCGCTCGGCGTCAGCAGACTCGGGCACGTTTTCCACAAACGAAGTGACGATCTTGTCGCCAAACTCTTTTTCCAACGCCTTGCGGCCATTGTCGTGCGCAAAAGTCCAGCCACCGTCGCCGACCGGGCCCACGTAGGCGAAGGCAATCTTCAAGGGTGCAGGCTTGGGGGCAGGCGCGGACGCAGCGGGGGCTGGCGCGGGGGCAGGAGCCGGTTCTTCCTTCTTGCCGCAACCCACCAGCGCGGCACTGGCCACGGCGGTGAGTGCCGCCACCTTCAACAAGGCACGTCGTTGTGTATCTGTCATGAAATTCCCTTCAAAGATCAAAAAGTAAAGGTCAAAAACTCAGGAGCCTGGATAAAACGGCTTTCCAATGGCAGCAGGCATGTTAATACGAATCCAGCGAGGGTTGCGCGAGATCAGTGCAAGCACCACGATGGTCGCCACATACGGCAGCATGCTCAGAAACTGGCTTGGAACCTCCACGCCAATGCCCTGCAGGTGAAACTGCAACATGGTCACACCACCAAACAGGTAGGCTCCAAGCAATACCCGTGCCGGTCGCCAGGTGGCAAACGTGGTCAGCGCCAAGGCAATCCAGCCTTTGCCGGCTACCATACCCTCCACCCACAAGGGTGTGTAGATGATGGAGATATAAGCACCGGCCAGACCGCACAGCGTGCCGCCCGCAACCACCGCACCCAGACGTATCCAGCGCACCCGGTAGCCCAGCGCATGGGCTGACTCCGGGCTCTCACCCACGCTGCGTAGCACCAGACCGGAGCGGGTGCGGTACAGGAACCAGACCATCCAGGCAGCAAAAGCCACCGTCAGGTACACCAGCGGATGCTGCCGGAACAACGCCGGTCCCACCAGGGGAATGTCGGCGAGAAACGGGATCGCGTAGCTGTGGCGTTCGGGCATTTTTTCCTGCACATAGGCAATGCCTGCAAAGGCGGAAAACCCCGCACCAAAAAGGCTCAGTGCGAGTCCGGTCGCGTATTGGTTGGTGTTAAGCCAGATCACCAGCGCACCAAAAATGCCCGCCATGACCGCGCCGGCCAGCATGCCAGAGAGGAAGCCCATGGTGTCGCTGCCGGTGTGCACAACAGTAGCAAACCCCGCGATGGCCGAGCACAGCATCATGCCTTCAGCACCGAGGTTGACGATGCCGGCTTTTTCGTTGATCAACAGGCCCAACGAGGCAATGGCCAGCACCGTACCGGCATTGAGCGTCGCCGCGATCAAAAGTGCGTACGAGTCCATCAGGCTTTCCCTCCCACCGCCAGCACCGGGCGTACCCAACGCAACCGGTAATTCACCAGCGTGTCACAGGCCAGCAAGGTAAACAGCAGCAAGCCCTGAAATACACCGGTGAGGGACTTGGGTAGCCCCAGCCGTGATTGCGCCAGTTCCCCCCCGATATAGAACATGCTCATCAGAACCGCAGAAAACACCATGCCCACTGGGTGCAGCCGTCCCACATACGCCACGATGATGGCGGCAAATCCATATCCGGCTGGCACATAGGGCGTGAGTTGCCCAATCGGCCCCGCTACTTCCAGCGCTCCTGCCAGCCCGGCCATGCCGCCCGAGACCAGTAGCGCGGTCCACAGCGCATTGCGTGACGAAAACCCGGCATAGCGGGAAGCGGCAGGAGCCAGACCGCCGACCTGCTGCGCGAAACCAGCCCTTGTGCGAAAAAGGAAAATCCACACGCCGGCGACACCCACCAACGCCAGTACCACGCCAATACTGACCCGTGAGCCGTCGAAAAGGCGCGGTATGCGGGTGACGGCATCAAACGTCTTGGTCTGCGGAAAGTTGTAGCCGGCTGGGTCTTTCCAGGGGCCGTAGACCATATAGCCCAGCACTTGTATCGCCACATAAACCAGCATCAGACTCACCAGAATCTCGTTGGCATTGAACCTGTCGCGCAGCAGCGCGGTTATGCCGGCCCACGCCATGCCTCCCGCCACCCCGGCCAGCAGGATGCCCAGCACAATCCACCGACTGCTGCCGGCGTCGGCCAGCAACGCCACACCACTGGCAGCAATGGCTCCCAGGATGTACTGCCCTTCGGCGCCAATGTTCCAGACATTGGAGCGAAAACACACTGCCAGTCCCAGCGCGATCAGCAACAGCGGGGTGGCCTTGACCACCAGTTCCCCGACCGCATAGCCGCTCCTGATCGGCTCCCAGAAAAACACCTGCAGGCCGCGCACCGGGTCTTTGCCCAGCAT
>CAJBVC010000690.1 GCA_903958915.1 uncultured beta proteobacterium | reverse complement strand
GTTCCGAAAAAAGGAAAATCATGAAACAGTTCAAAAAAGTAGCCCTCCTCGTTGCTGCTGCAGCCCTGACCTCCGTTGCTGGCGCCCAGGAAATCCACAACTGGAAGAACTCCGCTGGTGAAGTCTGGAAAAACTCGGCTGGCGAGTGCTGGCGTGATTCCAGCTGGACCCCAGCGACCGCTGCTCCTGGCTGCGACGGTTACATTGAGCCCAAGAAGGCTGCGCCCGCTGCTGCACCCGCACCCGCACCCGCACCCGCTCCTGTTGCGGCTCCGAAGCCCGCTCCTGCGCCCGCTCCTGTAGCTCCCGTGGCCACCAAGGTGACCTATGCTGCTGACGCGTTCTTTGACTTCGACAAAGCTGTTCTGAAGACCGAAGGCAAAGCCAAGTTGGACGATCTGGTGGGCAAGGTCAAGGGCATCCGCCTGGAAGTGATCATTGCTGTCGGTCACACCGACTCCGTTGGTTCTGATGCTTACAACCAGAAGCTGTCGGTCAAGCGTTCGGAAGCTGTGAAGGCGTATCTGGTGTCCAAGGGCATTGAAAAGAATCGCATTTACACCGAAGGCAAGGGCGAGAAGCAGCCAGTGGCTGACAACAAGACCAAAGAAGGTCAAGCCAAGAACCGCCGCGTTGAAATCGAAGTGGTTGGCACACGCGGCAAGTAATCCCGAGATTTAGATCTCCCTCAGAAAACCCGCTTCGGCGGGTTTTTTGTTGGGTACTGCAAAGCTTCATCGATAATGGGCCAATGACTACCACCGTTAATGCAGATCCGGCCGAACTGGCCAAGTTTTCCGAATTGGCCCACCGTTGGTGGGACAAAAATAGCGAGTTTCGTCCCTTGCATGAGATCAATCCGCTGCGTCTGGGTTGGATCGAGTCGCTGTGCCAGATCAAAGATCGGCAAGCTTTGGATGTTGGCTGTGGCGGCGGCATCCTGGCCGATTCGATGGCGCGCAAAGGTGCTCAGGTGCTTGGCATCGATCTGTCGACCAAGGCGCTGAAGGTAGCGCAACTGCACGCACTGGAAGCCAACACCGTGGGGGTGAAGTACCGTGAAGTCAGTGCCGAGGGACTGGCGGCGGAACAACCGTCGCAATTTGACGTTGTGACCTGTATGGAGATGCTCGAGCATGTGCCAGACCCCGCGTCGGTGGTGCAGGCCTGTGCGACCCTGGTCAAGCCGGGCGGATGGGTGTTCTTTTCTACCCTGAACCGCAATCCCAAGTCGTTTCTGCTGGCCATTGTGGGTGCAGAGTACGTTCTGAACATGTTGCCGCGTGGCACGCACGAATACGCCAAGATGGTTCGACCCAGTGAGTTGGCCAGTTTCTGTCGTGGTGCCGGGCTGGACTTGAAGCATACCCGTGGTATGCAATACAACCCGCTCACCAAGCGCTACTGGTTGAGTGACGACACTTCGGTCAATTACCTGTTTGCGACGCAGCGTCCGGCGCAAGCGCCGCAACTGGGCGTGTGAGCGACCGTTAACCGGCGTAAATGGCTTCGATCGCGGCACGCTGTTCGCGCACGATTGCAATGAGGGAAGGGTCAAACTGGGTCCCCGCGTTGTCGTACAGGTATTGCAGAGCCTCCTGCAGCGGCCAGGCCGCCTTGTAGCAGCGCACCCCCATCAGTGAATCGAGTACATCGGCCACTGCTGCGATTCGTCCCGCCAGGCTGATGTTGTTGCTGTGCAGTCCGAGCGGATAGCCGGCTCCGTCCCACCGCTCGTGGTGCTCTTTGGCAATCAGGGCCGCCATCGCATGCACGCGCAGACTGGAGCGCGACAACATCGTCTGCCCGAGTTCTGCGTGGGTCTTCATAATGCTCCATTCCTCGTCGGACAGCGGGCCGGGCTTGTTCAGGATGTGGTCCGCAATGCAGACTTTGCCAACGTCATGGAGCGATGCCGCAATACGCAGCAGTTCCCATTCGTGCTCGTTGAGCCCACAGTTCTGCGCCAGCAAGACTGCCACATCGCCCATGCGCTGCAAGTGCAAGGACGCTTCCAGTGTGCGGCTTTCAATCGCTCCGCCGAGGATGCTAATGGTCGCGCGCTGCGCGCTATCGGTTTCTTCCCGCAATAGCAGCCCATCGTATGCCACGGCGACATTGGCAGAAAAGGTCTCGAGCAATGCCAGGGCGGTCGAGTTGATCTGCTCGGGAAAGGCCATGTAGATCATGCTCTCGCTACCGGCCTTGGTGCGAAAGTAGCCAGCATAGTGACGCTCGCCATGGTGCGGGGACTTCTCCGCCAGGGTCCGATGGAGTGCGGCCTGAACATCGGCGGGCAGATTTTTTATTTCTTCATCCACCAGCAGTCGGGAGTAGGCGCTGGTCGCCGCCAGCACACGGATGTGGCCGTTTGCCGAACTGGCGGTGTAGGCCGACATGCGGCTGGCGCACAGTCCTTCGCCCTTGAGATCGAGCAGGTAGTTGACCTGCTCCAGCACAGCCGACGCAAAACTGCGTAAGTTCTGCGAGTTGTAGACGTGCCCAATCGCCTCAATCGAACGGTGCAGCCCCTGGCGGGCATTTTCAATGCGCAACAGGTCGCGGTAGGCACGCAGGCCGGCGTAAAAGACCGTAATGAGCTTACGCCGCGTCAGATCGGTCTT
>CAJBVC010000689.1 GCA_903958915.1 uncultured beta proteobacterium | reverse complement strand
CGAAGGCGGAGCCGTCTACCCCGGAGAGACACTGGAAACCGGTGTTGCCTCCAAGGCTGTGCTGGCGTTTCGCGACGAGAGCCGCATGACGCTGGGAGCCGGAACCCGCTTTCGGGTCGACAACTTTGTCTTTGACGACCAAAACCCCAAGGAAGGGCGCTTCCTGGTCTCCCTGCTCAAAGGCTCCATGCGCGCCCTCACCGGTCTGATTGGCAAGGCCAACAACCGCAACGTCGGCTTCACCACCGCCACCGCCACCATCGGCATCCGTGGCACCGGGCTGGACCTGGAATGCGGGGCGGACGCCAAGGAAGAAAGCTGCAGCTTCTACACCTGGCTGGGCACGATTGAAGTGACACCACTGGGTCAAACCGAGTTCCGGGTATTGGAGGCAGGCCAGGGCCTGTTTGTCAGCCCCAGCGCGGTGCGGCCTTTGGCGGCACCCACCCTGCAAAACCTGCAGCGCCCGGACAGCGTGCCGGTCGATACCAAGCAACTGTTCTCGGCCAGTGCGGTGGAAGACGGCAAGGAGGGCCTCTTTGTGTTTGTGCGTGACGGCCACATTGAAGTCACCACCTCCACAGAAACCCTGCACCTGGGGCGCGGCGAGACCGGCTTTGCGGGCAACGATGGCATCACAGCGCGCCCGGTCTTGATGCCCTTGTTCCTGGAGTTTGACCGCATACCGCTGCCCAACAACAAAAACCCACTGGCCACCAACGTGCTGGAAGAGTCCGGCGTGCGTCCCACCAACCAGTGCAAGTCATGAAAACTGCAAATCTCCCACAAACCGTGCACCACGCATATAACGCACTTCCCCCCGCAGCCCTGAAGACCCTGTGTGCTGTGGCCGCAGGCTTGCTGCTGCAACTCGGGGGCAGTGCGGCAATTGCACAGGGCACACCGGAGAACCCCACCTTTGCCATCAAAGGCTTTGACATCGTGGGTGAGAACCCCTTGCCCGATGGTGAAACAAGCAAAGCACTGGCGCCGTTCCTGCGCACGGACGCCACGATTGACACCTTGCAAAAGGCCACGGCCGCGCTGGAAGCGGCGCTCAAGGCCAAAGGCTACGCCCTGCACCGGGTGGCGCTACCCGCGCAGGAAGTGGGCAACTCGGTCAAGCTCAGCATCGTCAAGTTCGTGATTGGCAAAATCACCATGGAAGGGCGCGAAAACCTGAGTGAGGCCAACATCCGCGCCAGCGTACCGGCGCTGGTGGAAGGCCAATCCCCCAACTTCCGCACGCTCGCCGTGCAGACCACCATAGCCAACGAGAGCCCGGCCAAGCGCATCCAGGTGGCGTTGAAAGAATCCGAAGAGCCCGACCAGATTGACGCGCGCATTGTGGTCAAAGAAGCCCGCGCCTGGAACATCTCCATGAGCGAGAGCAACTACGGCTCGGACGCCACCGGCCTGGACCGCTTCACCCTGGCGGCCAGCCACACCAACCTGTTTGACCTGGACCACCAGCTCACCCTGGCCTACACCACCTCGCTGCAGCAACCCAAAGCGGTGGGGCAGGTCGGCCTGAACTACCGCATCCCCCTGTACAAAATAGGCGGTGTGGTGGGCTTGAACTACACCCAGTCCGATGTGGTGGGTGACTTTGGCACCTTCAAGAGCAACGGCGCCGGGCGCACCTTCGGCCTGAACTACAACCACTACCTGCCACCGGATGGCGGTTACCGTGGCTTTGTGACGCTGGCGCTCGATGACAAGCAGTTCGATGTCACCCAGATCAACGGAGCGCCCCTGGTTGGACAAACCATGCGGCGCAGCAACCCGTTCACGCTGGGCTACAACGCGCGGGTCGAAGGCGACAACGTGGTGTGGGGCTACAACGTCGATCTGGCCATCAACGTGCCCGGGCGCGATGGCAACGATCTGGCCTCCTACCAGTCGGAGGACCCACGCATTGGCAATGCACGCTGGAGCGCGCTGCATGCGGGGGCCAGTTATGCCACTGGAGTCTTGAACGGCTGGATCTGGAGCACCCGTGGGCAACTGCAGTACAGTGCTGACGCGCTGATCTCGGGCGAGCAGTTTGGTCTGGGTGGAGCCACCTCGGTGCGCGGCACGGCCGAGCGCCCGATTGCGGGTGACAGTGGTGTGCTACTCACCAGTGAACTGTCCACACCGGAGTGGCTGCCGGGCTTGCGGCTGCTGGCGTTTGTGGATGCGGGCTGGTTGTCCAACAACAACCCCAACGGCAACCCCAAACCGGCCAAAGACAGTTTGAGCAGTGCGGGATTGGGTTTGCGCTACGCTCTGCCCAATGTGCTGCTCAACGTGGACTATGGGCGGGTGGTGACGGGTAGCAGCTTGCCCTTCACGCCCAACTCAAGCGTGCCGCAGGTGGGGGATCAGAAACTGCACCTTAATCTGTCGGCCAGGTTTTAATGGTGATTTTGGCATCCAGGGCACGCTGGGCATGCGTAGACAGCTATCTAATTTATAGCAAAATGGAAGTCTGCAGGTAACATTCGCAGCGTGGTGCGGCGGAAACAGGGAGCACATTCCCGTCCAAAACTATTGTCCACGCGCAAGACTCCTATGATCTAATAATTAATTGTCATGGTCCCACGACTGCTTTGCTGTTTCCGGAGAGTGCATTATGAAGAGTCATTCGTCGCTTAATCACATCTTTCGAACCGTCTGGAACCAGGCCCTGGGGGCCATGGTGGCGGTGGCTGAAATTGCCTCGGGGCGTGGCGGCTCTGGCAGCAACGGCCCAGCGGGCGCATGCGCTGCGACTCCCGGGCGACTGGCGGCACTTCCATTGTGTATAGCACTGGCCTGGGGTGCGGCGGCACCCAGTGCGTTTGCCAATCCGGTGGGCGGCGTAGTGATACAGGGCCAGGCCACCTTTGATGCCAGCCAGGCCAACAAACTGCTTATCACCACCCAAAACGCCCCCGGCACCAACCAATCCGCCATCAACTGGCAAAGTTTCTCCATTCCCGCTGGCAACACCACCTACTTCCAGCAACCCGGCAGCAACAGCACCTCCATCAACCGCGTGGTGACCAACACCCCGTCGCAACTGTTCGGCACGCTGGGCAGCAACGGCAACCTGGTGCTGGTCAATCAGGCTGGCATTACGGTGGGCGCTGGTGCCGTGGTCGACACCGCAGGCTTTACCGCGTCTGCCTTGCAGATGACCGAAGCCGACGCACTCGCGGGGCGCACTCGGTTTGGCGACGGCGCGGTATCCGCAGGTGAGGTCTCGGTATTCGGTAACGTCTTGGCGCGCAGTGGCGATGTGGTGCTGCTCGGCTCCAATGTCTCCACCGGGAAGGACGCACTAATACAGGCCCCGAACGGCAGCACCATCCTGGCCGCTGGTCAGCAGATCGAACTCACCGGCCGTGGGCTGGAAGGCATAACCCTGCAGGTGCAGGCGCCGACCGACAGCGCAGTAAATCTGGGTACCTTGAAGGGCGATGCGGTCGGCATCTTTGCCGGCACCCTGAAACACAGCGGCGTGATACAGGCCACCACCGCGGCACTGGATGGCGGCAAGGTGGTGCTCAAGGCCGCAGGCGACGCCTACGTGGAAGGCGCGGGCAAAATCATTTCAACCGGCACCCAAGGCGGCGCAGTGGATGTGCTGGGCAACCGCGTGGCGCTGACGGACCAGGCAGCGATTGATGTGTCGGGTACCTATGGCGGCGGCACCGTGCGTATTGGGGGGGATTACCAGGGGAAGAATGCGGAGGTTCCGAACGCACAGGTTACCTATTTTGGTGCGGACGTTACTGTCAATGCCGATGCCATAGACATCGGCAAAGGTGGCAAGGTGATCGTGTGGGCGGATGAGACCACGCGGGCGTTTGGACGCATTTCGGCCAAAGGCGGGTCAAGCGCGGGAGATGGGGGGTTTGTCGAAGTTTCAGGGAAACTGCATCTCGATTTTCAAAGCACCGTGAATGCATCGGCGGTAAACGGGCGTTCTGGCATGTTGTTGCTTGATCCGACCAATATATACATCGCCACTGATCAGGCCGCCGCTACAAGTGCGGGCATGGTGGGTACCGATACATCTGTGGACATTACCGGCCCTACACTCTTTCAAACCAGTGGGTCGCCGTCTGACTCCTTGCTCACGGTGAATGCGTTGCAACTTGCGCTTGCCAATAACGACGTTACGGTGAACACGGCCGGCAGTGGACTGGGGCTTGGGAGTATCGTCGTTGCTTCCAGTCTTACCAAGACGTCCGGTTCGGCGCAGACACTCAAACTGATTGCCAACAACGATGTCTTTGTGAAGCCTGGAATCAGCATTGCTGCATCCGGCGGTGCGTTGGGTGTGGTGCTTAACAGCGACAGCGATGCCACCGGCGGGGGTGCAATCGTAATGGGCGCAGGTTCCTCTATCACCAGCAACGGTGGCGACATTACGCTCGGGGGGGGAGCCAATCCAGGAACTACTGCGGCGGTTGGAAATTCGACCTATACCGATGGTGTCGCTCTGAACTCTGCAACGTTGAATGCTGGCAGTGGCAACATAAGCATCCGCGGCGTTGGGGTCAGTGGTCCGCCGAATAGCAACGCTGGTATTAAAGTTGGTACTGGAAGTTCCATTACGTCGACCAGTGGCAACATTACTCTGAGTGGAACGGGTGGGGGTGGCGGGGGTACTTATAACAATAAATATGGTGTCTATCTCGCCAACACTGGTGGCGAAGTTAGTACCGGCACCGGTGCCATCAACATCACTGGCAATGGGGGCCCTGCGGGCGACTTTTATAACGTCGGTGTTTACATCGATGGTGGTGTCGTCAAATCTACAAGTACGGGAACCATCACGATAGTGGGTACCGGCGGGGGTACAGGGGTCGGAAATTACGGTTTCTGGCATGCGGGGGGCACGGTATCTTCGGTAAATGGCGCGATTGCGATAACAGGCAACGCCTCGGGCAACTCGGAAGGT
>CAJBVC010000688.1 GCA_903958915.1 uncultured beta proteobacterium | reverse complement strand
TTGAACTCGCACCACCCGTTCTGCTACAAGATTTGAAGCGTGCTACGCAGGCCCTGCAAGCGCCTGCGGCCGATTTGGTCATTATTGGTCGGCGTGATGTGCGCACCAACAACAGCTGGATGCATAACCTCCCGACCCTGGCCAAGGGTCCGTTTCGCTGTACTGCATTAGTTCACTCCACGGATGCCAGCCGACTCGGTTTGACCGACGGCGCCATGGCCGAATTGCGCAACGGAACCCGCTGCGTGCAAGCCGTGGTGCATGTGAGTGACGAGATGATGCCAGGTGTGGTGAGCCTTCCCCATGGCTGGGGCCACGATCTGCCGGGCGCACGTCTGCGGGTGGCCGTCGACCGCCCAGGTGCCAATGTCAATGCGCTCTTGAGTGACCAATTGAGAGACCCGCTCTCCGGCAATGCCGTGTTAGGCGGCGTGCCCATCACCATGGTGGCATTGCCCTGAATGATCGCCTCTTTGCCGATTGCATCAATGACCGAAACTGTTTTTTCGAAGGAACCTCCCATGGCATCACCCAACCGCAACCCGATAGCCGCTGACTTTGCCCGCTTGTGCTTCATCGCCCTGGCCGTGGCACTGACAGCGTGTGGCGGCAAAGACGCTGCGCCTGCTGCCGGTGGTCCAGGAGCGATGCCACCGGCCGAAGTCGGCGTAGTAGCCGTCGAGCCTGGAGCGGTGGCCTTGCAGACCGAGCTGCCCGGACGCGTCAGTCCGGTGCGGGTCGCCCAGGTGCGGGCAAGGGTCAATGGTGTCGTGTTGCAACGCATGTTCCGCGAGGGCAGTGAGGTCAAGGCCGGCCAGGTGCTTTACCAGATCGATCCATCGGTCTACAAGGCGGCGCTGGACAGTGCACAAGCGAGCGTGCTGAAGGCGCAAGCCAATGTGGCACAGGCGACCGCACAGGTGGAGCGTTACAAACCACTGGTGGAAGCCAATGCTGTCAGCAAGCAGGAGTACACCACCCTGGTCACCGCACAAAAGCAGGCCGAGGCCGATGTGGCAACCGCCCGGGCAGTCGAGCAAACGGCCCGTATTAACCTCGACTTCGCCACCGTCACCGCACCCATCTCGGGTCGCATCGGGCAGGCACTGGTGACCGAAGGTGCGCTGGTCAGCCAGGCCGAAGCGACGCAACTGGCCGTCATTCAGCAGACTGCTTCGGTGTATGTCAACTTCACGCAGTCGACGGGTGACGTGCTGCGCCTGCGCAAGGCACTGGAATCCAAACAGCTCCGCACCACCGGTGACGGCTCTGTGGCGGTACGGGTGGTGCTGGAAGACGGCAGCGAATTGCCCAAAGCCGGCAAGCTACTGTTTCAGGACCTGACCGTGGATGCCACTTCGGGGCAAATCACATTGCGTGCGGAAGTACCCAACGCCGATGGCATGCTGCTGCCGGGCCAGTATGTACGGGTTCGACTGTCGCAGGCCGAACTGCCATCGGCCATCCTCCTGCCGCAGCAGGCCGTGACGCGCACCAATCAGGGCGACACCGTGCTGGTGGTGGCACCCGATGGCAAGCCCGGCCCGCGCCCGGTGAAGGTGGGCAATTCCCAGAACAACCAGTGGGTGATCCTCGGCGGTCTGCAACCTGGAGAGCAGGTGATCGTGGACGGCTTCCAGAAGATGATGGTGCCGGGCGCACCGGTCAAACCGGTGCCCTGGACCGGCCTTGCTGCGGGCAAACCGGCGCCAGCAGCATCGGCGCCGGGTAGCACGGCATCTGCGCCAGCCGCTGCGGCCAGCAAGTAAGGAACACAAGCCCATGGCACAGTTCTTTATCAACCGGCCCATCTTTGCGTGGGTGATTGCCCTGTTTGTTCTGGTGGTGGGTGCGGTGTCCATCACCCAGCTACCCGTGTCGCAATACCCACCCGTGGCGCCACCCTCCATCGTGGTGAGCATGGCCTACCCTGGCGCTTCAGCCCAGACTCTCGAAGACGCGGTGATCAGTGTCATCGAGCGCGAAATGAACGGTTCTCCCGGACTGATTTACATGGAGTCGGTCGCCCAGGCAGATGGCTCGGGCAATCTGACGCTGACCTTTGAAACCGGCACCAATCCCGATCTGGCCCAGGTGGATGTACAAAACCGGCTGTCGCGCGCAGCACCACGCCTGCCAGCGGCAGTGACGCAGGCCGGCGTTCGGGTCGATAAGGCGCGATCGAACTTTCTGCTGTTCACCATGCTGTCGTCGGACAACCCGGACTTCGATATCGTGGCGCTGGGTGACTACGCCTCTCGCAACGTGTTGCCCGAACTGCAGCGCATTCCCGGTGTCGGTCAGGCCCAGTTGTTTGGTACCGAGCGCGCCATGCGCATCTGGATCGACCCCGCCAAACTGGCTGGCTTCAACCTGTCTGCGGCCGAAGTCAATAGCGCTATTCGTGCGCAGAATGCGCAAGTATCTTCGGGCGCCATCGGGGATCTGCCCAACATCACCGGCCAGTCCATCGCTGCCACCGTGGTCGTCAACGGGCAATTGTCTGGACCAACCCAGTTTGGCAACATTGTGTTGCGTGCCAACACAGATGGATCATCGGTGCGGTTGAAGGATGTGGCGCGCATCGAACTCGGGGCGCAAGGATATGCAACGTCCGCTCGGCTCAACGGCAAGCCGGCGGCGGGTATGGGCGTGCAGTTGTCGCCCACCGGCAATGCGCTGGCCACGGCCAAGGCCGTACGTGCGCGGATGGAACAGCTTCAGACCTATTTCCCACCTGGAGTGAAGTGGACCATTCCCTTTGACAGTTCGCGTTTTGTGAAGATTTCGATCTCGCAAGTGGCTGAGACACTGGTGATTGCCGTGATTCTGGTGTTTATGGTGATGTTTTTGTTCCTGCAAAGCTTTCGCTACACGATCATTCCCACCATCGTTGTGCCGGTCGCGCTGATGGGAACCTTCGGTGTGCTGCAGGCGCTGGGGTTCTCCATCAATGTGCTGTCGATGTTTGGCATGGTGCTGGTGATCGGGATTGTGGTGGACGATGCCATTGTCGTGGTGGAAAACGTCGAACGCATCATGAGCCACGAGGGCTTGCCGCCCTTGGAGGCCACCCGCAAGGCCATGGGCCAGATTTCTGGCGCCATCATTGGCGTAACCGTGGTACTGATCGCCGTGTTTGTGCCGCTCGCGTTCTTTAAAGGTTCGGTGGGCAATATTTATCGGCAGTTTTCGGCAGTGATGGTGAGCTCCATCTCGCTTTCGGCGTTTCTTGCGTTGTCACTTACACCCGCTTTGTGTGCCACCCTGCTCAAGCCGGTGGAGGCTGGCCACCACCATGCCAAGACCGGGTTCTTCGGCTGGTTTAACCGGGGTTTTGCAAGCACCGCCAGGAGTTACGAGGGATTGGTCGCCAAAATCCTGAAACGCGCAGCACGTTACCTCATTGTGTACGTGGCCATCATTGCTGCGGTGACCGTGATCTACCTGCGCCTGCCCACATCATTCCTGCCCAACGAGGATCAGGGAACGATTCTGGTCAACGTGCAGTTGCCGCCGGGCGCGACACAACAGCGCACGCTGGGTGTGATGCAGCAAGTCGAAGGGTTTCTGTTGAAACAACCCGAAGTGCAGGGCATGGTCAGTGTCCTGGGCTTTAGCTTCTCCGGCCAAGGGCAAAACGCTGCACTGGCTTTTGTCACGCTCAAGGATTGGTCCGAACGCGTGGGTCCGGAGCACTCGGCACAGGCTCTGGCAGGCCGCGCTTTTGGAGCGCTGATGGGGGTGCGCGATGCGTTTATCTTCCCGTTGAGCCCTCCTCCCATTTCCGAGCTTGGCAACGCATCGGGCTTTACGTTCCGCTTGCAGGACCGCGGTGGCAAGGGCCACGATGCCCTGGTGGCGGCGCGCAACCAGATGTTGGGCATCGCGTCCAAGAGTCCGGTACTGACCCAGATACGGCCCGATGGACTGGAGGATGCTCCCCAGTTGCAACTCGACATTGATCGCGACAAGGCCAGTGCATTGGGTGTCGGCTTTGATGCCATCAACAGCACCATCTCCACTGCCCTGGGCTCTGCATACATCAACGACTTCCCCAACCAGGGTCGGCTGCAGCGCGTTGTGGTTCAGGCCGATGCCGTGGCACGCATGCAACCCGACGATCTTCTGCGGCTGAATGTGTCCAATGCCCAGGGCAAGGCTGTTCCACTGTCGAGCTTCGCAACAACACGCTGGATCAAGGGCGCCATGCAAACGATCCGTTTCAATGGCTACCCCGCCATGCGCATCGGCGGCAATGCCGCGCCAGGCTACAGCACGGGTGCTGCCATGGCAGAGATGGAGCGGCTGGCGACACAACTGCCCGCCGGATTTGCCTATGAGTGGACCGGACAGTCGCGGGAAGAAAAACTGGCAGGTTCGCAGGCGATGGTGCTGTACGGATTTGCCATTCTGGCGGTCTTCCTGTGTCTGGCAGCGCTTTATGAGAGCTGGTCAATTCCCATGAGCGTCATTTTGGTGGTGCCGCTGGGCGTGCTGGGCGTGCTGCTGGCGACCGTCGCGCGTGGCTATGCCAATGACGTGTATTTTCAGGTCGGCTTGATCACCATCATTGGTCTCTCGGCCAAGAACGCGATTCTGATCATCGAGTTTGCCAAGGACTTGCAGGCCCAGGGCAGAACAGCCGTGGAAGCCGCGCTGGCAGCAGCCCATCTGCGTTTTCGGCCCATCATCATGACGTCGATGGCCTTTATGCTGGGCACACTGCCGCTGGCGATTTCCAGCGGTGCCGGTTCAGCGAGTCAACGCGCCATCGGCACGGGTGTCATCGGTGGCAGCATGCTGGGAACGATTCTGGCGGTCATCTTTGTACCAATCTTCTTCGTCGTCATCCGTGGCATTTTCAAGGGTAGTGAGAGACAGCACCAGTTCGATATGGAGCACAGTCACCAGATGGGAGTGGAAGCTGATGAATAAGCTGCGCCTGGGCACCTTGGGTGCCGCAATACTGCTTGCAAGCTGCAGTTTTGTGCCGACCTATGAGCGCCCTGCTCCACCGGTTGCGTCCACCTTCGCGGGTCATGCACCCCAGAGCGCGCCCGTCGTTGCGTCGGACCTGGAATGGCGGTCTTTTTTCAAGGACGATCGACTGCGCAAGCTCATCGAAATTGCACTTCAAAACAACCGCGACTTGCGCGTAGCGGTGCTGAACATCGAGCAAACCCGAGCGCAATTGCAACTTCGCCGCGCAGACGAGTTGCCCACAGTCAATGCGGGCCTCGGCCTGGCACGGGGCCCCAACACCGCTGGTGCCACGGTCAGCACCTATTCCACGGGGCTGAGCGTAACTGCATTCGAACTCGATTTGTTTGGGCGTGTGCGGGCATTGAGCCAGGCGGCCCAAGCACAATTGCTAGGCACCGAGGAGGCAGTTAAGACGGTGCAGATAAGTCTCATCGCGTCCGTGGCCAACACCTATCTCAGTCTGTTGGCCGATGACGAATCACTGCGTATCACCCGTGGCACCGTCGCCACCCGCGCACAGTCTCTCAAACTGACCCAACTGAAAGTGGACAACGAGGCTGCGTCAAAACTGGATCTGGTGCAGGCGCAATCGCTGCTGGAAAGCGCCAAAGTGGCGCTGGCCCAGTTCACCCGGCAACGTGCGCTCGACGAGAACGCTCTGGTGTTGCTGTTGGGTCAAGCCCTGCCGGACAAGTTGCCCGAGGGCAAGGCGCTGCTGGAGCAGGGCCTGGTTCCCGACCTGCCCGCTGGACTGAGCGCCGAGGTGCTGCTCCATCGACCGGATATCCGTCAGGCCGAACAGGTACTGCTGGCCAGCAACGCCAATATCGGCGCTGCCAGGGCGGCGTTCTTTCCGCGCATCACGCTCACGGGTAGCGCAGGTGCTGTCAGTAGCGATCTGGAGAGTCTGTTTAGCAACGGGTCGGCTGCATGGAACTTTGTGCCACAGTTGCTGCTGCCGATCTTCGACGCAGGTCGCAGTCTGGCCAATTTCGAAGCATCCAAAGTTGCGCGTGATATAGCGCTGGCCCAGTATGAAAAGGCTGTCCAGACCGGGTTTCGGGAAGTGTCGGACGCGTTGGCCAGCCGCGCCAGTCTGCGTGAGCAACTACAGGCACAGAGCGCGCAATTGGACGCAGAGAAAACCCGCATGCAATTGGTAGACTTGCGGTTCAAGCACGGTGCCGCAAATTCCTTTGATGTACTGGATGCCCAGCGCTCCCTCTTTGCCGCACAACAGGCGCTGATGCAAGTGCAATTGCAACAACTGCAAAGTCTGGTGACGCTTTACAAGGTTCTCGGAGGCGGATGGAAGTGAGTTGAGGTTCCCGGATCGGTGGTGGCACGGCTTTCGCTATACTAATTTCGCCCACGATGGGGCTCAACAATTTAACCCGAAGGGAATCGTTTATGAACCGTTTGCTGACCGCATTGTTTTCAACCAGTCTGATCGCTTTTGCTGGCACTACATTGGCTCAGGAATACAACACCGTGCCCGCCGGAGACGCGCAATACAAACAGTGTCTGGTGCGCGTGAACAAGTTGTACGAAGGCGGCGACGAAAAGAGTCCTATCCCCGGACAGAACAAGGCGCAGGCCTATTGCACTTGCCTGTGGAATGAAACACCGGATGACTTCAAGGGCAATCTGTCCAAGTTCGCCGACAGCGACGCGGGTAAGAAACTCGACAAGATGTGCACCCGCTATTCGAAGTGGGATTGACCTATTGCATCTGCTGCAACAGGTACAAGCGCTGGTAAATGCCCTGGGGGAGCGCCATGAGGGCATCATGGGCTCCCTGCTCCTGTATTTTGCCGTGGTTCAGCACCACAATGCAGTCCGCGGCCCGGATTGTGGACAGGCGATGCGCAATGGCTATCACGGTGACACGCCCGTGTAATTCGGTCAGTGCCAATTGCACAATTTGTTCCGTTTGGGAATCAATGTGCGCTGTGGCCTCGTCAAGAAACAGGATGCGGGGTTTGCCTGCCAATGCCCGCGCAATCGCAATCAGCTGTTTTTGACCGACAGACAGGCGTGCCCCACCCTCGCCCAAGAAAGTGTCATAGCCTTGCTCCAACTGCGTGATGAAATCATGGCAATGTGCATCGCGTGCAGCCGACTCAATCTCGCCTAACGGGATGCCGCGACCCATATCGATGTTTTCACGCACCGTTGCCGCCAGAAGAAACGGGTCTTGTGGCACCAGACCGACGTCGGATCGAAAGTGGTCGTCACTGAACTGCGCCAGTGGAGTTCCGTCGATGCGAATCTCGCCACGTTGGGCTTGATAAAACCGCAACAACAGCCCCATCAAAGTGGATTTTCCACTGCCGGTGTGTCCTACCAGCCCATAGAAACCTCCAGCGGAAATCTCGAGATTCAGATCATGCAATACCACCGTCTCGGGTTTGTAGCCGAAGCTCAGGTGGCGAATACTCACAGCACCATGGGATATCCTGTCAGCCCCCCCGATTGCAGCCGGACGATGTTCCTGCAACAGTGCGTCCACGCGCGCGGCTGAGACGATGGCCTGCTGCAACTGCCCGAATTGCAGCGTGATCTGGATGAGTGGATCCACCACCCGTCCCAGATAGCTCACAAAGGCGTACAAAACGCCGATTTCCAAAACACTGGTTTCGATGTTGCCAAAACTGTAGATGACAGCGGCCAGCAGCATGACGTTGATCAGATCCAGCATCGGCCGCAGGAGCCAGGCATTGACCCGCATCTCGCCAACACGCGCCGACAGGTGCTCGGCATTGGTCTGATCAAACTTTGCCTGAAACCGTGTCTGTGCGTTACTGGCCTGCAAGACTGCCATCCCGGCGATGGACTCCGACATCTGCGCGTTGATGTCACTGCGTTTCTGCCGCGCCCGCGATACCGCCGGCGCACTCCAGCGTTGGTAGAACCAGACAATCACCACCACCGCCGGCACGAGGGTCAACACAATCAGCATGAGGCGCCAGTCCAGCCAGGCCATGGCAGCAAATGCGCCCACCACCACAATGCTGCTGACCAGCATGACAAACAGCACCTGGACATAGAGGTTCTTCACCTGCTCGGTGTCGTTGGTCACGCGGCTCACCAGCTGCCCGGTAATGGCTTTGTCGAAGAATGCCATCGGCAGTCGCATCACATGCCCATACACCTCTTCACGCAAGCGGCGCACCGAGCGCATGGCCACACCGGCAAGCCGGGTCAGTTGCGTGTAGCGAACGATGCTACCAATCGATCCGGCCAGCAGGATGCCGCCCAGCAATAGCACCACCTGGGTCAGATCAAAGTCACGTGGCAGCAGCGTGTGATCGATGAAGTACTTGCCCAGCAAAGGACCAGCTGCTTCGAGCAGGGCCGCAACAATCAGCCAGCCGCAGCCTTTCCACACATGGTGGTGCTCGGTGGCAGCGGAATGAACCAGCAGCGCCACGGCTCGGCGCACATTGCGCCGCTGGAACGGGGTGTCATTCTGCATCCAGACTCGCCTCCAGTTGCTGGTAGCGCCACTGCGCAGCGTACCATTTGCCGTCAGCGACCAGTGCGTCATGGTTGCCTTGTTCGACAATGTGCCCGCCCTCGATCACCACAATGTTGTCAGCACGCGCAACCGCACTCAGGCGGTGGCTGACAATGATGGTGATTCTTCTGGTACTGGCGCGTCGCATGTCCTCCAAATGCTCCAGGATCGTTGTCTCGGTGTGTGTATCCACCGCAGAGA
The DNA here is from genome assembly GCA_903958915.1 of uncultured beta proteobacterium. GTDB lineage: Bacteria > Pseudomonadota > Gammaproteobacteria > Burkholderiales > Burkholderiaceae_C > Allorhodoferax. The sequence continues at coordinate 5,024 of CAJBVC010000688.1, read as the reverse complement.
GCGCGTCGTCGAGTAACAGCACAGGAGCATCAGCCAGCAAGGCTCTGGCAATCGCCACACGCTGGCGCTGCCCTCCAGAGAGCGTCACACCTTTTTCACCGACCTGGGTGTCGTAGCCCTGTGGCATGCGCACAATGTCATCGTGAATGCACGCCTGGCGCGCAGCGCGCTCGATGTCTTCCCGGCTCGCACCAGGTTTTCCCAGGGTGATATTTTCAGCAACCGATGCGGAAAACAGGAAAGGCTCCTGCGGCACCCAACTGATGGCCTTCTGCAATGCATCCAGCGTGTAGTCATGCAGTGCATGGCGCCCCCAACGCACCTGGCCTTGCTGGGCCACGTATTGCCGCAAGATCAGACGCAGCACACTTGACTTGCCGGCACCGGTGGCGCCCACGATACCCAACGTATGCCCTAGAGGAATGTCGAGATTGAGCGCCACCAGCGCCTGTGCCGACTGGCCTGGGTAGGAAAATGTCACGTCCTGAAAAACCAGAGAACCAGGCGCTATGGATTCGTGCACACCGTGGTCGTCAATCGACAGCGGAGCATCCAGCGTCGGTTGCAGGCGCCCCCAGGCGGCACGACCTCGCTCGAGCAATGCCAGTACCCAACCTGCAGCAAACATGGGCCAGATGAGTTGCCCAAGATACATGGTGAATGCGGTCAATGCGCCGATGGTCAAGTCACCCTGCCACACCAGCATACCGCCCACGCCAAAGGTGAGCACGGTGGCACTTACCAGCGCGATACCCACGGCCGGCTCAAACGCCGCCTCCCACCGCTGCGCCCGCAGACTGGCGCTGGCAGCACTCTCTGCCAGCTCCGCAAAGACCTTCGCACTGCGCGCTTCAAGACCCAAGGCGCGCAGGGTGCGCACGCCCGTCAGCGTCTCCTGCACGTGGTCATTGAGCTTGCCAAACCGCTCCAGCGAATCCTTGGAAGCCTGGTGGATGTGGGAGGAAATGCGCCAGAAGGCGAACGCCATGAACGGAAACGGCAGCAACGCAGCCACTGCCAGGCGCCAGTCGATGCCCAGGGTCATCATGGCCACCACCAGGATCAGCGTCAGCGTGCCATCAAAACCCGCCAGCATGGCTTCACCCGATGCCATCTCCACCGAATCAATGTCGTTGGTGGCCTGTGCCATCAGATCACCGGTACCCCGCTGGTGGAAAAAATGGGGCCCTTGCTGGCACAGCCGTGCGTAAAGCCGGGATCGAAGTTCGGCCCCCAGGCGGTAGCTGGCGGCAAACAGCTGCAGCCGCCACGCGACGCGCAGAAAATAGATCAGCACTCCCGTCAGTATCAAGGTGGCAAGTTGCCACAACAACGCTTCGTGTCCGAGGCTCCCGTTGGCAAGACCATCCACCACACGTCCAACCTGGCGCGGGATAAACACCGTCAGCGCGCTGACCGACGCCAGCATCAATGCCGACAACAGGTACGGGCGCCAGTTGCGGCGCACGTAGCCGGAAATCAGGCCCGTCAGCGTCATCGGGGTCTTAGCAGACGAGGTGATGGTCTCTTCTTTCACTCGACACGGGTAATGCGGGCAGGCTTGAAGCCCAGGTCAGCTGCTTTGCCCTTGCGCGCCCGTGCAGAACGTGCGTTGTTCAAGCTGCGAATTTCCAGCGTTTCCTCACGCTCCTTGCCGCCGCGCCCGATACCCTCTATACGCACACTGCGGGTATAGGCGGCCGCACCGGCGAGCGCATCCTTCGGCTCAAGATCAATCAGCATCAAGCCACGTCCGCCATTGGCCATTGCCTTGAGTTCCGTCATGTCGAAAGTGAGGATTCGTCCACCAATCGACGCGCAGGCCACATGCGTCGCCGGTGCAACCGGCAACGCTGGGGTCCCTGCCGTCACTACCCTGCCGTGCGCGCCGGACACCAGCGACGGGCCACACAAGGTCTCACCGTCGTTGCAGGTAACAAATGCCTTGCCAGCCTTCTGGCGCGAGACCATGTTGTCCACCGTCGCCACAAAGCCATAACCCCCCGTTCCGCTCAACAGCAAAGTGGCGTTGGCCGGGCCTGCAAAGTAGTACAGCAACTGGGTACCACTCTCCAGGTCGATCAACGTGGTGACGGGCTGACCGTCACCACGCCCACCAGGCAGCAAGCTGACAGCGACTGAATAGACCCGGCCATTGGAACCAAACACCAGCAGGGTATCCACACTGCGGCACTCAAACGTTCCGTACAGTGCATCGCCCGCTTTAAAGGCAAACCCAGCAGCCTCGTGGCCGTGTCCCGTACGGGCACGCACCCAGCCCTTCTGGCTGACGACCACGGTGACCGGCTCGTCGACCACCTTCACTTCCAGCACCGCCTTCTTTTCTGCCTGAATCAGGGTGCGTCGCGGGTCGGCAAAGGTTTTGGCGTCTGCCTCAATCTCTTTCACCATCAAGCGGCGCAGCGCAGCGGGGCTGCCCAAAATCTCCTCGAGTTTTCCCTGCTCGGTGCGCAGTTCGGTCAGTTCCTGCTCGATCTTGATCGCCTCTAGTCGTGCCAACTGGCGCAACCGGATTTCGAGAATGTCCTCGGCCTGGCGGTCGGACAGGCGAAACCGCTCCATCAACGCTGACTTGGGCTCATCGGATTGACGGATGATGGCAATCACCTCGTCAATATTGAGCAAGACGAGTTGCCGACCTTCCAGAATATGAATGCGGTCCAGCACTTTGCCCAGACGGTGGCGCGAACGCCGCTCGATGGTTCCCTGGCGAAACGCAATCCACTCCTGCAGCATTTGCCGAAACGACTTCTGGGTGGGACGTCCGTCAAGACCGATCATCGTAAGGTTGATGGGCGACGACGTTTCCAGACTGGTATGCGCCAATAACGCGGTAATGAGTTCCTGCTGCTCGATGCGGCTGGTCTTGGGCTCAAACACCAGCCGCACGGCGGCATCTTTGTTGGACTCATCGCGCACCACGTCAAGCACCGCGAGCACGCTGGCCTTGAGCTGGGTCTGGTCCTGCGTCAACGCCTTCTTGCCGGCTTTGACCTTCGGATTGGTCAACTCCTCAATCTCTTCGAGCACCCGCTGGTTGCTCACACCCGGCGGCAATTCGGTTACGACCAGTTGCCACTGCCCACGTGCAAGTTCTTCAATCTTCCAGCGGGCTCGCACTTTCAGCGAGCCCCGTCCGGTACGGTAGGCGTCTGCGATGTCCGCTGCGCTGCTAATGATCTGGCCGCCACCGGGATAGTCTGGTCCCGGCACCAGCGCAGCCAATGCATCATCATCCAGCGCCGGCGTCTTGATCAGTGCCACACAGGCGTCGGCAATTTCACGCAGGTTGTGGCTGGGAATTTCGGTTGCCAGGCCCACTGCAATGCCACTGGCACCATTGAGCAGGGCAAACGGTAACCGCGCTGGCAACTGCTTGGGTTCTTCCGTGGAGCCATCGTAGTTGGGCTGGAAATCCACCGTTCCCTGGTCGATCTCATCGAGCAGCAAACTGGTGATCTTGGCCAGCCGTGCCTCGGTGTAGCGCATCGCGGCCGCACCATCGCCATCACGCGAGCCGAAATTGCCCTGGCCATCGATCAACGGGTAGCGTTGCGAAAAGTCCTGCGCCATACGCACCAGCGCGTCGTACGCCGCCTGGTCCCCATGGGGATGAAAGCGCCCTAGCACATCGCCCACCACACGGGCACTTTTGACAGGCCGCGCACCGGTGTTGCCGTTGGCCCCGCCAAACCCGAGTCCCATGCGGGCCATCGAGTACAGAATGCGCCGCTGCACCGGTTTCTGGCCATCGCACACGTCAGGCAACGCGCGGCCTTTCACAACGCTCAAGGCGTATTCGAGGTAGGCGCGCTGGGCGTATGTCGCCAGATTGAGCTGGTCGTCGCCACCGCCCTCCGGTTTGGCATAGTCAAGTAAGGGTTGGTCGGTCATTGGTTGTCAAATTTTCGTGTGGCTTGTCTGTATGCGCTGCGATGTCGAGGGTTGGGGCAGCTTCCTCATGGTGGGGTACCAAAAATCGTCAGCCGACCCAACCCTCGACATCGCGATACTTTGGTACGCCCAAGCAATGAAATTCCAGATCATTTGCGTTCTACGGTCGGAGGCTGCTGGGGTATCGGCAATAGCCGATTTGTGGTACCCCACCATGAGGCGATTGCCGATACCCCGGCAGCCGATCCGCCACCAAGGACACATAGGAAACACCCCTCTAACGCCCGTACAGCAAGCGTAACCAGCTACCAAATTCATAGCTAAACGTCGATCTCAACCGAGTCGCCATGCAACTCCATCAGTTCACGCCGCGCTGCCGCTTCCCCCTTACCCATCAATTTAGTAATCAGCGCTTCTGTCTGCCCAAAATCGATGGCTCCCAACATCACGGGCAATAACCGCCGCGTGTCGGGGTTCAGGGTGGTATCCCACAGTTGTTCGGCGTTCATCTCACCCAGGCCCTTGAACCGACTGATGCTCCAGGCCCCCTCGCGTACGCCCTCTTTACGCAGCTTGTCCAGAATGGCGGTTAGCTCACCGTCATCGAGCGCATATGCCTTGGAGGCTGGCTTCTTGCCGCGCGCCGGGGCGTCGACCCGAAACAGGGGCGGACGCGCCACAAACACATGGCCCGTTTCGATAAGCTTGGGAAAGTGGCGAAAAAACAGTGTGAGCAACAGCACCTGAATGTGCGAACCGTCGACATCCGCATCGCTCAATATGCAGACCTTGCCGTAGCGCAAACCGCTTAAATCCGGCGTGTCGTTGGGGCCGTGCGGGTCTACGCCCACCGCGACTGAAATGTCGTGAATTTCCGTGTTGGCAAAGAGCCGGTCGCGGTCGACCTCCCAGGTGTTGAGCACCTTCCCGCGCAATGGCAGGATGGCTTGGTTCTCCTTGTCACGCCCCATTTTGGCGCTGCCTCCGGCGGAGTCGCCCTCGACCAGGAACACTTCGTTGTAGGCAATGTCGCGGCTCTCGCAGTCGGTCAGTTTGCCGGGCAGTACAGCAACGCCCGAGCTCTTGCGCTTCTCGACCTTTTGTCCCGC
>CAJBVC010000687.1 GCA_903958915.1 uncultured beta proteobacterium | reverse complement strand
TGGGACACACACACCAGGGTGCCGAGATAGCGGTTGGCCCCTTCCAGGCGTGACGCCGTGTTGATTGGGTCCCCCAGCGCGCGGTAGTCCAGGATAGTGGATCCCCCGAAATTTCCCACGATCACTTCACCGGAGTGCACACCCATGCGGGTCTGCCCAAATGCGATTCCCTGCGCCTGCAACTCGCCGGCGTACTGGTGGGCAAACTTCTGCATTGCCAGGGCGCAGCGCAGCGCACGCATCGGATGGTCTTCCTGCACGATGGGGGCAGAGAAAAGGATCGCCAGGCCGTCGCCGACAATCCGTGTGAGTGTGCCGTCATGGGCAAATGCGATGGCAATCATGCCGTCGAGGTACCGGTTGACCAGGCTCACCGCGGCTGCCGGGTCCGTTGTTTCCATCAGCGTGGTGAAGCCTTCGAGGTCGGTGAAGAGGAAACTGCACTGTTGGCGCACGCCGCTGAGTCTTAGCGCATCCGGATGTGACACCAAGTGTTCCACCAGATTGGGCGAGACGTAGCGGGAGAAAGCCTGCTTCACCCAACGCTGGCGCCGCTCCGTACCTACATGGCGCACGATGCTGGAGACAACGAAGGTCAGTGCGAAAACCATGGAGGGTGCGGCAGGGTCCAACAGCAGGTTGCCCTGCCGGAACGCCAGCCAGGCTGAGCACCAAACGGCTGCCAGAAGCAGCAGGAAGACACTGAGCGATGGCACGGCGCCAACCCCAAGTGCCACCATGCCAACAACGAGGCCGCCCACGATCAACAGCGAAAGTTCGGCAGACTCGGACCATTGCGGACGTTGGAGCCCGGTGCCGCCCAATGCCTGTTCCAGTAGTTGCACGTGGATCTCTACGCCTGGAATGATCGTGCCCAAGGCATTGAAGCGCATATCCATCAGACCCGGTGCGGAGGTGCCCACCACGATCAATGTCCCACTCAACTCCGATGTGCCAACTGCGCCCTCAAGCACTTTCCAGGCAGGGATAGTGCGCTCAGGCACCGGGTCGCTGTAGTACACCCAGACTTCTCCGTTAGGCGACGTAGGCAGGGAGAGATTTCCGACGCGCAGTTCCTCCAGGCCGTGTCCTTCCACGGTTCGGGTCGTGATATTTGCAGTACTCATTCCAACACGCAAGATCTCGGTGGCCAGCGACGGATAAAGCGTTCCGCCCAGGCCTAGCAGCGCAGGTACCCTGCGAATCACCCCATCCGCATCCGGCACGAAGGCGAAGCCACCGTGGCCTTGGGCTGCTGCTACCAGATCGGGCAACGAGCGGGCACTGGCAGTGAAGTCCTGCACAAATGGCAGGGCAGGGGCACCGAGTGCCGCGAAGCGCGCTTTGACGACCGGTAACGGCGCACCCGTGGGCTGCGTACGGTTCGGCGCAAACCCGAGTACCACGCGCCCACGCGCGAGCGCTTGGGCCAGCAGCGCATCGTGGTCCGGCAGTCCCGCCAGCAGTGAACGAACTTGGGGTGTCGCGTTCCACAGTTCCAACATCGCAGCGGGTGAAGTTCGGTCCGCTTCCGGGAAGACCATGTCAAACCCAATCGCGGCTGCTCCCGCATCTTGCAGTCGCAGGGTCAGATCGGCCATGCGGCTGCGTGGCCAGGGCCATTGCCCAAACTTGCGCAAACTTTCATCGTCGATGTCGACAATGCGAACTGGCGCAGTCTGGTAGGCGCGCGGGTGCCAGCGTTGAAACTGGTCAAACACCGCATGACGTGATGTCTGCAGAATCACGGGATCGGCGAGAAAGACGAAGGCACTGACGGACACCGCGATCAGCGGAATCAACAGCAGCCACTTCTTTTTCAACCT
>CAJBVC010000686.1 GCA_903958915.1 uncultured beta proteobacterium | reverse complement strand
CATCGGGCTTCCTTCAGACTCGCAGTCACCCGCGAAACCCTTGCCTCTGGCTAACTCTTCCCCTTGCCGGGCGAGTAGAGGACTTTCACCTCCAAGTAAGTGCGCCCTGCCGGGCGCACCCAAAAAAAGTGGCACCGAGGTGCCACTAAATACGGGGCATTACTGCGACCCGCACCCTTAATATTGTTCTTGTTCCCCATTTAACTCTTCACTCCACCTTAGAAGTGAACTCTTGAACGGTCTTGGTTTCGCCGGCGCCTGACACCCAGTTGTATTGCATCATTGCAGCGCGTACCGCCGCATGAAACATGCGTGGCCCCCAGAGAATGGTGCGGACCTAAACCAAATTCTCATGATTGCCAACGGTCTGCAGCTTGCTCGGCCGCCGCCAGAAAGGGCGCTAGCATCTCCCGAAGTGCCTGTGTAGTCTCTGGTCCAGCTCGGTCTGGTGACCCAGCATCAAAGGGTGGCTCAGGATCGTATTCAGCTACAAGCTGAATCTTGTGCGCATGCGCAGTGCTTGATATCTCAGCAGCAAGCGTCAAAGCGAAGTCGAGGCCAGCGGTTACACCTGCGCCTGTGAGGATGTGCTCGTCCCGAACCACTCGTTGAGCCACAGGAATGGCACCGAAACGGGACAACAAATCGCGCGTCACCCAATGGGACGTGGCACGACGACCATGCAGTAACCCCGCTGCGCCAAGAATCAGGGACCCGGTGCAGACGCTTGTCACCCATCGTGCCTGCTGACCGCGTGAGCGCATGAAGGCTAAGGTCGCCTCATCTTCCATGGCCTCCAGCGTGCCGCGCGTGCCTCCAGGAGCGAACAACACCTCTACTTGCAACGGACAGTCGTCAAAAGTGACGCTGGGTGTGATCACCAAACCGAGATCACTGGTGATAGGCCCGAGGGCTTTGGCCACGAGATGTACCTTCACATTTGGCAGCATGGACAGAATATGGTGAGGACCTATGAGGTCCAGTGCGGTCATCGCCGGGTAGGCGAGGAGCGCAATGTGACGAGTGTTCATTGACTTATTCCCGAGTGACTGGGTGGAAGACGTTGCGCCCAAGGTTGAGCAGCTTCAAGTTGATAGGCGAGTTGGAATAGCATGTCATCTCTATTGACTCCTGCAGCAAAGTGAACACCCACGGGTAGCCCGTCTGGAGCCCAGTCCATCGGTACCGACATACCGGGTTGACCGGTGATATTTTGCAGCGGGGTAAAGGCAACGTTGCGGCTCACACGCTCGTGCAACGTTGTGTAATCAAGATCGGGAGCATGGTGACCCACAGGCACTGAGTGCTCGGCCGCTATCGGTGTCATTAAGATGTCCCATTCGCGGTGAAATCGCTCCATCTGCGCGCTGGCCTTCAGGCAGTTTTGAACCATTGCCTCCACGCGCTCTGGCGAAAGCGCTGCTCCCGCGTGTGCCAATCCAAGCGTCCATGGCTCAATGCCTGCGAGCAGTTGCTTGCGTTGGGTGTCTGGCAAGTCCGCAAATTCGCAATGCACTGAATAGGCCCACCGATCAAAGAATGCTCCATGTAGACCGGGAGCGTCGATCGGCCAATCGCACGGAACAACTTCGTGGCCGAGACTTCGCATCAACTCAGCAGTGCGAAGCATGGTGATTTCGAATGCTTCAGGTAGTGGCCCGCCGTGCAAGGGACGCATGATGAGTGCAACTTTGAGTTTGCGCGGTACGGGATGGTGTACAAATAGCGCCGCCGACTGGTTGCTTTGGTCGTGCCGCGCCGCTTCGGCAACCGCGAACGCCAGGGCACTGTCGCGGACGCTGATCGTTAGCACATGGGATGTCACTACCGAGTGCAGTCGTGAGTCGAATGCTGGTGCGCTTGCCGTAGTGCGACCTCGAGAGGGTTTAAAGCCAAATACCCCACAGCATGCAGCCGGGTAGCGAATGGACCCACCACCATCGCTGCCATGTGCGATCGGCGTGATGCGAGCCGCCACTGCTGCGGCACTGCCGCCGCTTGAACCTCCACTTATTACATCGGTCCGCCAGGGGTTTCGCGTCGGTCCGAATGCCAGGGGTTCGGTGACGTCCATCAGGCCGAACTCGGGTGTATTCGTTTTTCCAATGAAAATCGCACCCTGGGCTTGCATGGATGCGACCCAGGGGTCGAGGCCGGTGCCCATCACATTCACTCGGAGCCTCGAGCCTCTGGCAAAACGTCGTCCGGGGTAATCAACCGTATCTTTCAGCAAGAATGGAACGCCGGCAAGCAGACCCATCGGGACGCCGTTCCGGGCTCGGTCCAGTGCCTCGCTCTCCCATACGTCGATGACAGCATTGAGCGCCGGATTGCGCGAATGCAGACGTTCGAATGCGGATTCGACCACTTCGAGGGCGGAAGCTTTTCCACTGCGAACAAGTTCAGCCGTTGCCGTGGCATCGAGCGTCTCAAATTCATGCTTCATGCGATAGATGATTTAGACTGATTAAAGAAGAAGTTCGGCGCTGCTGCTATTAACTCGCGTGTGTAGTCGTGCTGCGGTTTGCCAAGTACATCCGCGGTGTCGCCGATCTCGATGATTTCCCCGCGATACATCACCGCGACACGATCACACATCTGAGCCGCCACACGCAGGTCGTGGGTGATGAAGACCATGCTGAGTTGAAATTCGCGCCGTAGCTGCTCGAAAAGTTCGAGTACCTGCGCTTGCACCGACACGTCAAGAGCTGATACTGGTTCGTCGGCCACCAACAGTTGCGGCCGTGTGGCCAGGGCGCGCGCGATGGCCACGCGCTGGCGTTGACCACCAGAGAATTCGTGCGGGTAGCGACCAGCGGCATCGGAGCCTAGTCCAACCTTGCCGAGTAGCTCGGTCACCATTATGTTTACCAAGTCGCGGGGCTGCCCTTGCGCTAGAGGACCAGCGGCAATGGCGGCACCTACCGTTTGACGCGGATTGAGCGACGCATAGGGGTCCTGAAACACCATTTGGATGCAAGCTCGATCTGCAGCGGGGCGATGCCGCAGTTCGGGCGCAAGTATTCTGCCGTCAAAGCATACTTGCCCGCTGTCGCTTGGCACCAGCCCAGTGAGCAACCGTCCAAGCGTCGACTTACCCGAGCCTGATTCGCCAACAATGCCCAATGTCTCACCTCGGGCAAGCGAAAAATTCAAATGCCGTGCAGCGTGCACTTCGCGTCCGCGACGAAAAAATACGCTTGAAGCTCGATAGCTTTTGCATAGTCCTTGCACATCCAGTAATGGCGCGCTGGTGAATGAACCGCTTTTGCGTGCGCGACCATGTGGGATCGCGTCAATTAGCGCGCGGGTATAGGCATGCTGCGGAGCTCGCAGCACTTCCTGTGCAGTGCCCGACTCGACGACGCTTCCGAATCGCATTACCGTTACCTGATCGGCAATTTCTGCGACAACCCCGAAGTCATGCGTGATGAACAGAAGCGCCATGCCTTTGCGGCGCTGCAACTCGCGCATCAATTTCAATATCTGATCCTGTGTTGTGACATCCAGCGCCGTGGTCGGTTCATCAGCAATCAATAGCACAGGCTCAAGCACCAACGCTGCCGCGATCATCACCCGCTGACGTTGGCCACCTGACAGGCGAAACGGGAACGATTGGGCAATCAGCTCTGGCTCAGGCAGGCCAACGTCGTTTAAAGCTGCAATGATTCGCGCGCGCCGATCCGTAGTGGAAAGTGAGCAGTGCGCGTCGAGCACCTCACCGATCTGCTCGCCAATTTTCATCACTGGGTTCAGTGATGTCATCGGCTCTTGAAAGACCATGCCCATTCGCTGTCCCCGCAGTACGCGCAGGTCGCTTTCGCCAAGCTCGAGCAAATCGCGGCCCTCAAACAGAATGCGTCCGGCCACTGGTGCAACTTGCGGTGTGGGCAGCAACCCCATCACTGCGCTGGCGATCATTGATTTGCCTGATCCACTTTCACCCACTAGGCACAACGTTTGTCCCGCGCCAAGCGAAAAACTCACCTCCTGGACGGCAAGCGTGCGGTCAGCGCCCGCTGGCAACCGAATTGACAGGCCTTGTACCTGTAACACCGGCGGCGTGTTCAACGTGCTCTCCCGTCAAGGCGAGCGTTCAAACCATCGGCTAAGCCTTCACCGACTAGGTTCAGAGACAAAACTGTGATCATGATCGCCAGTCCCGGGAACATTGCGACCCACCATGCTTGGCGCAGTGCGGTGCGTGCTGCACCCACCATATAGCCCCAGCTCATCACATTTGGATCTCCCAGACCCAGAAAACTTAGTGCTGACTCCAACAGAATCGAGCTGGCGACCATGAGCGAACCCATGACGACGATAGGAGAAACTGCATTCGGAAGAATCTGTGTAAAGATTATCTTCATGCTACTTTGTCCTGCGAGCTGCGCAGCGGCAACGAACTCGCGCCCTCGGAGAGTAAGAAATTCACCCCGCACGAGCCGCGCTACTGGAGGCCAAGACACAATCGCAATTGCAGCAACGATGGACTGCACTGAAGGTTGGAAGATTGCTACCAACACCACTGCAAACGCAAATCCCGGAACAGCCTGAAACAATTCCGTAAATCGCATCAAAACCGCATCGACCCATCCGCCGTGATACCCGGCAATGGCGCCCAAGCCAATGCCCAGAAGTAGCGCAACGGTTGTGGCCGTGAGTCCAATGAGCATTGACACGCGTGCACCGTGTAGTAGGCCAGAAGCAACGTCACGTCCAAGTGCATCGGAACCCAGTGGCAATCCGGGCAGTTGCCCCGGCGACAGGAACGGTTGCTGCACCATCGCCCAGGGTTCGTTTCCGGCCAGCCACGGTGCGGTCAGTGCGCAAGTGGCGACAAGAATCAAAGTGAAAGCGCCTGCAAGCGCCGCTCGATTGCGCTTAAAGCGCCTCCAAAAACCGTTGTTCATGAGAGTTCGATGCGTGGATCCACCAACGTGTACACGAGGTCGGTAACCACATTGAAGGCGACGGCGAGCGCCGCGGTGAATAAAAAGGTCCCCAGCAATAGGCTGTAGTCGCGCTGTGCCAGCGCATCGAAAAGTAACCGACCAATACCGGGCCAGGCAAATACGGTTTCGATTAGCACAGCCCCACCGACCATCGCGCCGGCTTGCAACCCTGCCATGGTAACCACTGGAAGCAGTGCGTTACGCAGGATATGCGCGCGCTGAATACGCCCGGGGGAAAGCCCTTTGGATCGCGCGACCCGCACAAAGTCCTGACTTGCCACCTCAAGCATCGATGCGCGTGTCATTCGTGCATAAATGGCCATGTAGAACATTGCAAGCACCAATGTCGGGAGCACCAGATGTTGCGCCACGTCAAGCAGGTGCGCCATCCCCGTATATCCGGCGCCCACAGTGGAATAGCCATAAGGCGGTAGCCACGGTAGCCATAAGGAAAAGATGAGCACCGCTAAAAGCGCTAACCAGTACAGCGGTGTCGCATAAAACAATGTGGCTAGCGCAGAAATGGCACTGTCTTTCCAGGTCCCCACTCGAGCACTAGCCCACACGCCTAAAGACACCCCCATTGCGAGCGAAATGATCAAGGCTGTGCCTGTGAGCAGCAACGTGGCGGGCAATCGCTCCAGTATCAAATCCAATACGGGTTGCTGCTGCCGGTAGGAATCACCTAAGTCGCCGCGCAACAGATGGCCGAGGTAGCTCGCAAGTTGAGCCGGTAACGGCCGATCAAGGTCGAAGCGTTCGCGCAGTTGTTGCAGAAACAGCTCGTCACCCGAGCCCGCTTCACCTGCCATCACCATCGCAGGATCTCCTGGGGCCATTCGGATCAACACAAAATTGATCACGGCAATGACCAACAGTGTGACCACGCCCTGGAGCAGACGGCGCACAAAAAACCAGAGCTTATTCATAGGTTGCAGTCTTTCGGCTTAGTTGCGCAAAGTCGCACGCGCCAGACCGTCGTTCAAACCCAAAGCACTGTTAACGAGATTGTCGATGCGTGTGCGATAGACGGTGGGAATGTTCATATCCAGCAACCAGACTGCCGCCACATCGTCAACCATCGTGCGCTGCGCCTCGGCGTAACTCTCTGCACGCTTGCTCGGGTCACTTTCGCGAGCGCCTCTCACGAACATTGCGTCAACCTTGGCGCTTTGATAGCCGCCAACATTGTTGTAAGGCGATCCCTTGCGAATCTCACTACTGATGTAGTTGCGAGCAACGCCGATCGCCGGGTCACCATACTGGTTGAAATAGGTGAACGCAAGGTCAAAGTCCCAATTTGACTGCCGCGAAACGACACCAGGCAGATCGGCGTTAACCTGCTGCACATTGAAACCAGCCGCCAGCAGGCTCTGCTTGACCATCTCGGCCGTGCGCGTCCAGACTTCCCCATAGGGAAGACCTAGAAGGCGCACTGGTTCACCCTTGTAGCCCGCGTCGGACAGTAGCTTCTTGGCCTTGGTTGCGTCATGCGGATAGCTGCTCACCTTAGAGGTGTAAAACGCAGTCGAGCGGTTCAACGGTCCTGTGGAAGGCGTTGCAAAACCCTGCCAAGCCACCTTGGCGAGTCCATCACGGTCGATTGCGTGCATCAGCGCACGACGCACGCGTACATCCTGAAGTAGTGGAGTGCGGTGGTTTATCCAAAGCATGGCCAAGGGCGCCAACTTTTCCGACCCTTTGGTGGTGACAGCCACGCCTGGCAGTTTGCTCAAACGCCCAACATCGAAAAACTCAACCGAGCCACCTGGTAGCACGTCGACTCGGCCAGATTCGAATGCGGCTGCCCGCGAAGCGGCATCGGGAATCACATGGAAATAGACACTTTCAACAGATGGCAGGCCAGCGATGTGATAGTTTGAGTTTCGCGTAAGTTGAATGAACGAGCCACGTTGCCATTCCTTGAACTTGTAAGGCCCGGTACCTATGGGCGACACCGCTGGAGGACGCGCTAGATCGTTGCCATCAAACTGATGCTTGGGAGCAATCGGAAAGGTGCTGACATCAAACAGCTGCAGAAACGGCGGGTACGGTGAACTCAAACGGAACTCCACCGTATGTGCGTCCAGCGCCTGAATGCTTTGCACCAATTCGAGCGCCAATCTGAAGCGCGGATTGAGCTTACGCATAAACACATCAGCTGTGTAGACCACATCAGAGGCTGTGAATGGCTTGCCGTCGTGCCAAGTGACTCCAGGCTTGAGCTTGAATGTATAGGTTAAGGCATCTTTGGACACAGTCCAGCTAGTGGCCAAGTTTGGCAGGGGTTTCAGCTTCTCGTCGAAGCGTAGCAAGCTCTCATAAATGTTGCCGTTGACCAACTGCGCTGGGGCGACCCCCCCAAAGGCGGCCAGAAGCGTCGGTGGTTCGGGGAAGAGTGCAATATTGAGCACCCCGGTGCTTTGCGCCAATAGTGGCAGCGGGATCCCACAGGCCAGGGTACCGGCTGTGAGAATTTGGCGTCTGTTCAATATCATGGTCGTCTCCATTTACACTTAGCTGCTTAGAAAGCGCTCGGTCAACCTGACCCAGAAAGCAGCTCCTACGGCGAGAATTTCGTCGTTGAAGTCGTAGTCAGCGTTATGTAGCATGCAATGTCCATCACCTGCACCATTTCCGATGAGTACGTAACTACCGGGACGATGCTGCAACATCACCGCAAAGTCTTCACTGCCAGTGATAGCTGGACCCTGGCGCTCTATGCCGTCCTCTCCAAACAGTTCTGCGCCCACCCCACGTGCGAATTCTGTTTCCTGCTGGGAATTGACAAGCACTGGATAGTCCCTGCGGTAGTCCACTACTGCACGCACACCAAAACTCGCGGCCTGGCCTTGGACCACAGCGTGGATACGCTGCTCCAGCAAGTCGCGAACCCCTGGGTCCAGAGCTCGCACGCTCAGTTCCAGTCTGGCGACCTCCGGAATCACATTGTTTGCGCTTCCGGCATGAACTGCCCCCACCGTGACTATGGCCGCCTGTTGAGGATCCATATTGCGCGAAACGATGGTCTGTAAAGCCATCACGATGGCAGCTGCGGCGACGATGGGGTCTGATGTGCGGTGAGGTGAAGCAGCGTGGCCGCCCAGTCCATGCAGCGTAATCGTGACATCGTCAGAAGACGCCATAGCCGGGCCTTCGCGAAACACGAGTCGGCCCTGCTCGATGCCTGGCATGTTGTGCATTGCGAACACAGCGTCGCAGGGAAACTTGTCAAATAGGCCCTGCTCCACCATCAGCTTAGCTCCACCGGGGTACTCCTCTGCCGGCTGAAAGATCAGGTGCAATGTTCCTGAAAATTCGCTGTCTTCAGCCAGATGGCGCGCAGCCGCAAGCAGTATCGCCGTATGGCCGTCATGCCCACAGGCATGCATCACACCGTCATGCACGCTCGTCCACTGTCGCCCACTGGCCTCTTGAATCGGCAGCGCGTCCATATCGGCCCTCAAGCCCAAACGCTTGTCACCTGACCCTCGACGCAGCGTGGCGACAACACCCGTGGTGGCCAATCCGCAATAAACGTCGTAGCCCCAAGCGGAAAGGGAATCGGCAACACGTTGTGAAGTTCTAAGCTCGGCCAACCCTAACTCGGGGTGGCGATGCAGGTCCCGGCGCAGTTCTGCGAATTCAGGTGCAGCAGCTCCAAGGTTCTTTAACAGGTCATGCGGCGGCGTCCACGGCCTATTTGGGCCACCCGCTAAAGGGTTGATATTCAATTGATCTACTTTCATCGCGGTTCCTCTGTCTCATCTACCTAAACCATACGCCGCAACAGTGGAGCATGAGCGCTTCGAGTGAATCGAAACACAACTTTTGGTCTGTCCGTCCGTGGGACGAGATCGGCCGCCTCAGTTAGTCGAGTCATAGCAGGTACGTCAATGAGACGAGTCACAGGACACTTCCTTCGCGCTCCTTGATAGAGCTGGGTTACTCTGACTGTCACTAGGCTAACATTTGCGAGAAAGTTGTCCGAACTCCCATTGCCCAGATGAACCCGGGCAATGAGCCTCTGTGTTCAGCTGCCCGCCGATAGAGCCAGCGTGCCTGCTTGTCTTTTAGAAGGAATATCGTCCTTCGATGCCAAAAGTGCGTGGCTCACCGTACATGCGCGCGTAGCCGCTCAATCCATCGCTGGATGGTGATGCAATGACGGCAGTGTTTGTCAGGTTCTTGCCGAAGAACGCAAGTTGCCAACGGTCATTGGGTGCGTCGTAGGCCACACGTGCGTTGACCAGGACGTAACCGGGCAAAGCTAGTAGAGCGGCGTCTACTGGAGATCCTGCACCTTGGCTGGCGTCAGTACGGCCATTGACCCCCATGCTCATGCGTACATTAGCGCCACTGTTGAGTGGTACGTCGTAGTGGCCGCGCAGTGTCCAGCTCCACTTCGGTGCGTAAATCCTCTGTTGATCCTTATAACTTGCCGCCTTTCCGTCGTTGGTGTAGTAAGGCTTGTCATCGAGAAACTTGGCTTCAAGATAGCCCAGCGACGCGTCCACACGCAGAGCATCCGATGGTTGCCAGAAGGTCTCGATCTCGACACCCTGGTGCTTGGCGCGTCCTATATTGTCCAAGCGTGTGACGGGCCCATTGAGCAAACTGCTGAAGACCGTGGTGAACGCCTGTGCATCTTGGTATTGATACTCGAAGACAGCGGCATTGACACCAAATCGGCGATTGGGCACTGTCCACTTCCAGCCAAGCTCAAGCGCATCATTGGTCTCTTCTTTGTAGGGCAGTATCGCGGCGGTTCCGTTGAGCGGGAAGCCACCAAAGAAGCCACCAACCTTGAAACCACGCTGCAGTGAACCGTACACTGTCGTTTGCCGATCAGGCTGCCAGCGCAAGTTGATACCGCCCGACCAGTGGTTATCGAGTTGATAATCGGCTTGCAAGGTGTTATTCGCAATCGGCAGCACCGAGGCGGCGATCGGCCCACTATGTTCGTCGAAGCCGAATCCGCCGTTGCGGTATGTTTTGTTCTCGTTGGTATACCGCAGCGAGCCACCCAGGTTCCACATCGGTGCAAATCCCCAGTCAAGCTGGCCAAATGCGGAACTGGAAGTAGTAAGTTGGTCATAGCGCAGGCTGGCGATCAACTCGGAGGCGTTCTTGACACCATAGGCGGCGAAGCTCCCCACCTTGAACTTGGCATCCCGGAACAGAAATGCGCGATCCTCGTGGAGATCGTCCTTCGCGTAGCTCAGACCGCCAGCCCACTTGAAGTTGCCCTCGTTCTGTTGCAGTCGAAGCTCTTGTGAGCCAACTTTGAAGTTCGTCATCGAAACTTGGTGTGCATATTCACCCCTCGAAGCATCTCCATCAAGTGAACGCCCGTAGTCAAAGTTTCGGAGGTTTGTAATGCTGATCAGATCGAGTCCGCCAACCTTAAACTGGCCTTGCAAGGTAGCCCCAGTGGTTTTGACACTGACCTGACCAAATGGGTCAGACAACGAAGACTCGCCCGGGTTGGCGCGGGATGGACTTTGATCACTGCTTCCGGTGGCAAATATTTGCGTCAGCTGCGCATAAGACGCGCAGTTGACATTGTCAATCAGTCCAGCCATAAGAGGGCCGCATACCGTCTGCTTTAGGGGAGGTGGGACTGAATAAACCCCTAGCGCGGTCAGACGCGGCGTTTCACTTTTGTCATTGGCTGCATCCACGATAAGCGTGAGCGAGTTCTCCCGCGACAGCTTTAGTGTGTTTGAGACGCGGATCGCCATACTGTCGGGCGAACCGTAATTGCGCCCATAGTTGACGAGTTGGTTAGGACCTGCTTCAGATCCGATTCCTCTGGTGGCATTGAATGCAATCCGGGTGGCCAGGGTGTCAGGTTTCAAGGTAGTTGACAAGCTGCCTCCGAAGGTCACGCGTCTCCAGTTGTCAGCTGACATGGAAAGGGTCTTTTCTTCAACACCGAGCTCGGGCCTGACGCTCATGACCTTCACAGCACCACCACTGGCATTACGACCGTACATACCACCCTGTGGCCCCTTGAGAACCTCAACGCGTTGAATGTCAAACATCGAAAGCTGACTCATCGCAGTAGACGTCAGATAGACATCATCTTGATAAACGGCAGCGGTAGGAGTGTTATTTGGGCTGAAATCGGTAAGCCCGACGCCTCGGATGATCCAGGTGGGTTGACCTGATGCCATCTTGAACATAGAGACGTTGGAAACCGAGTCGGCTACATCCTCGAGCTTGGTTGCTCCGAGTTGCTTTAACGTGTCACCGGTAAAAGCGGACATAGTGATCGGCACATCCTGAATGCGCTCGTTGCGTCGTTGAGCGGTGACAACAACAGACCTTAGTTCTCCCACCTCTGCATCTGCAGTTGCGGTGGATGTTGGAGGCGCTGCCTGAGCAAGGGCAGCTTGCGCAGCCAGAGCGATCAGGGTTGGCGGAAAAAAGCGAAGTGAAGTAGCGATACGCATGATGGGGCCCTTGAAGTTGGGAACACTAATATGCCATATAAACCTCTATTGATCAATTGTTTTTTTATCGTTCGGTAAAATAACGGTGATGGAACGTTGCATTTCGAGAACTGGATATTTCGACAATCTGGCGCTGAGGAAATCGAGGAGCGTACGTAGCTGAAGCAACGCCGGTCAGTAGAAACTCATTGGCAGGCAAAGCGCTTGAACTTTTGGGTTGCCGCGCTTGTTGCGCCTTTGTTGGTGGGAAATATTGGATGAGCCTTGGAAGGCTGGCTCCAGCACGCGCTTCATGCGCGGGGACATGTGGTCGAACTGCTATTCGCTTTCGGTCTGACGGAGCGCTGGGACGGTTGACGTCAATTTTCCAGATGCACTCAGAGGCTGTTCGCTTGAGTTATTCGGAACGCCCTGCCCGGCTTACCAGGGATTTTTGGTGCTGTTTACTCGGCGCTTGCCGAACTGTGCGAGCGGCGCTTACCCATCCGCTGATGGTCGGGAATCTCGGCCACGATACTGGCCATGGGAAACAGATAAGACTTTGCTACTCGTGGCTCCGCTCCCTCCAAGGTTCGAGCTTCCTCAAAGGCCGGGGCGATTTACTTGCATTCTGAAAAGTGATATCCGACCTAAATGTTCGTAGGCAGCGAATATGGCGCCTATCAGCCGAAGATCGGTTGCCTAAAACGCGTCACTTACGAGAATGGCATCTGCGTCCATTTGAACCCTGAAATCAGGGCTGACGAAACTGGTCAGAACAAAGGTGCAAGCTGGCCTGACCGCCTCAAACATCTCGAATTGCGCCCTAGCAATATCAGCAAAATCGGCATAATCTCTTAGATACACGCGCAGACGTACCACTTCTTTCTCGCTTGCTCCGACTTCAACCAAAGCACTTAGAATCAGCCGCAGGACTTGGCGGGTTTGCAGATAAACGTCGTTGCCACCCACAAGCTGCCCTTGAGAATCCACGGGCAAAGTACCTGAAACGAACACTTGTGTTCCTACTTTGACGGCGCGAGAGTAGGCTAGTTGGTCAGCCCATGCCGTTAGGGCAGGCACTTTCTGACGCTCGGTCACCATCAATCACGCCCTCGCAATATAGGTCGGCACTGGTTGCGCCTTGCGATGATGACCATAAATGCGGCCTTCCGGAAAATACTCTGCATGCAACTGAACTGAAGATGCGACGTCCTCACCTTGTGTGAAAGCAATATAGGCAAGCAACATATCTATGCCTGCCGATACCCCAGCTGAAGTCCAAACAGAACCATCACGCGTATAACGTTCTTCGACGACTTCGATTCCGGCTTGCCGCAACTTGTCAATGACCTTCCAGTTGGTGCATGCGCGTCGCCCCGAGAGCACGTTTGCACCTAACAAGATAAAGCTGCCCGAGCACACCGACATTAGCGTTGTGCCGGCCTGTGCGTGTCTCTGCACGAAATTACAGACATCAGGTCGCTTCATTTCTTCAAACGCTGCAAAGCCACCAGGTATCAATAACTGGTTAAGCTGACTTGCCCCGGCAAAATCTACGTCAGGTAGGACCCGCATCCCGTGCGCGCACCGAACTGGGTCCAGGTTGCGAGCCACCAAGCATGGCGCTGGCCCATCGGCATACTTATGCCACATACCTACCATTTCCCATGGACCCTGGAAGTCAAGCTCTTCGACACCGGGGTAAATCAGGAAACCGAAACTCATTTGTGCTTAACCTGTTCCGCTAACGCCCCGATCGTCATTGGTATACCAAGGAGCTGCAAAGCGGCTGACACTTGCAAATCCATCAGATCAGCAAGCCTTAAACCCTTGCGCGGTCGGTGCCAGACACCGGAATACTGAAGTATGGCCAGAACATTGAACGCTGCAATTCGGGCGTCGGCCACCACGAACTCGCCACT
>CAJBVC010000685.1 GCA_903958915.1 uncultured beta proteobacterium | reverse complement strand
TGGTGCTCAACGAGCGAACCTATCCTCAGCTGATCAAATTGTTGGCCGAGCTCGGGGTTGCCACCGCACCCTCGGACATGTCGTTTTCAGTTCAGGCACGTGACTTTGCAACCGGCAGTGCGCTGGAGTGGAGCGGCTCTGACCTGAACACGGTCTTTGCCCAGCGCCCCAATCTGCTGAACCCCCGGTTCTGGGGCATGCTCAAAGACTTGATGCGCTTCAATGCACTGACCACCCGCCTGGCGCAGTCCGGCGCTGCCGTGCAGATGGCGCAACCTTTGGGGGATTTCCTGCAGGAGCACCGCTTCGGCAAAGCTTTTTGCGATTGGTACTTTCTCCCCATGATGGCCTGCATCTGGAGTTGTCCCACCGCGCAGATGCTGCAGTTTCCAGTCTCCACCATGGTGCGTTTTTGCTACAACCATGGCTTGCTGCAAGTCACCAACCGCCCACAGTGGTGGACGGTGCAGGGGGGCGCAAAGCATTACGTGGACGCAATCACGGCACACATCGCCGACAAGCGCTTGAATGCACCGGTGCGGCGTATCGCATCGGCCAGCACCGACCTTCGTCAGCAGGGTGCCGTGTCGATTACCACGGATAGCGGGGTGGAGTGCTTCGATAAGGTCATTATTGCCACCCATTCCGATCAGGCGCTGGCCTTGCTGGCAGCTCCCACGATCAAGGAACAGAGCACGCTGGGTGCCATAGGCTACCAGCCGAACGTGGCGGTTTTGCACACCGATACCACGGTGCTGCCGCAGCGCAAGCGTGCCTGGGCTGCCTGGAACTACGAGCGCTCCACGGTGCCAGGGCAAGAGAGTGCACAGGTGTGCCTGCATTACCTGCTCAATCGCCTGCAGCCGCTACCCTGGGAGCAACCGGTGGTGGTGTCCCTCAACCCGGTGCGTCCCATTGCCGCGGACAAAGTGCTTGGCCAGTATGACTATGCGCACCCGGTGTTCGATCTCGCGGCTGTGGCGGCGCAGCGGCACATGGACGTTTTGCAAGGGCAGAACCACCGCTACTACTGCGGAGCCTGGATGGGCTACGGTTTCCACGAAGACGGACTCAAGGCCGGTCTGGCTGCCGCCGAGCGACTGCTGCTTGACGCCGGCAGGCACGGAGTTTTGCAGTGAGGATGCCCGTGCCTTTGGTGGGCTTTGGACAGGTGCGGCACAGCCGTCTGCGGCCACAGCAGCATGCCTTTGCATACCCCACCTACTTCCTGATGCTGCCCTTGCGTTCGTTGGCTGCACAGCCTCAAGTCGAAGAAAGTCGTTCCTGGGCGATCAACCGGTCCGGACTCTTAAGTTTTTTCGAGACCGACCACGGTGATGGTCGAACACCGGCGCAAGGCGGGGCACTGGCCTGGCTGGACGAGTTGCTGCACGGTCACGGCATTGCCGACGCCACTGGCGAGGTCTGGTTGCACTGCTATCCGCGGGTACTGGGCTTCACCTTCAAGCCCGTCAGTTTCTGGTACTGCCACCGTGCAAAAGACGACCAGGACGGGGCACTTCGGGCCATCGTGGTGGAAGTGAACAACACCTTCGGCGAGCGGCATTGTTACCTGCTGGATGCGCCGCGCTACGGTGTGGAGCAGCGCGCCGACAAGGTGATGCATGTGTCACCTTTCAACCCGGTGCAGGGCCACTATCGGTTTCGCTTCATGCGCAGCCAGTCACAGGATGCAGAGCGCACGGTGGCCCGCATTGACTACTGTGACGAGCAGGGTGTGCTGGTGCAAACCAGTGTCAGCGGTGTGCTGGAGCCGCTGACCCCAGCGGCCCAGCGACGTGCCTTGTGGCGCTACCCGTTGATGACCCTGGGTGTGGTGTGGCACATCCACCTGCAGGCCGCACGCCTGTGGCTAAAGAAAGTCCCATTTTTTCGCAAGCCCCAGCCACCAGAAGCTTTTGTTACCCGCTAACCCGCACCATTTACCTTGATTGGAGATGACCTTGAACACTGTCACCACCGCTGTCCCTTTCGCACTCCCCAAGGGAGCACCGGCTGCCGCCCGCACGGCACTGGCCTTGCTGCAAAACCTGCGCCACGGGGCGCTAACCCTGCACCTGCCCGATGGTTCGCAGCGCCGCTACGGCGAGCATCCGCAGCAGCACAGCATGCACACCCCCGACCACCCCAGCGCCAGCATCACCCTGCACAACTGGAATGTGTTTGGCGCAGCGCTCAAGTCCGGTGACATTGGCTTTGCCGAGAGCTTCATCGCGGGGGACTGGACAACCCCTGACCTGACCGAGTTGCTCAAGGTGTTTTCGGCCAATCGGGCCGAGGTCGACGCGATGGTGTTTGGCACCTGGGGCGGGCGTTTGTTGTACCGCATCAAGCACTTGCTGCAGCACAACAGCCGCGCCAACAGCCGCAAGAATATCCACGCCCATTACGACCTGGGCAACGCCTTTTATGGGTTGTGGCTGGATGAGACCATGAACTACTCATCGGCCTGGTTTGAGGGCGATCACTCCCGGGCCTTGCCGCAGGCCCAGACCGCCAAGGTGCGGCGCGCGCTCGACATGGCCGGGGTACGCGGTGGCGACCGCATACTCGAAATAGGCTGCGGCTGGGGTGCGCTGGCACAGGAGGCCACACAGCGCGGAGCCAGCCTGGTGGGGGTAACTTTGAGCACGGAGCAACTAGCCTATGCCAATGCGCGTATGCACCGTCTCGGCGTTGCGACCGGCCCAGGCGCATCGGCAGACTTGCGGCTGCAGGACTACCGAGACATCCATGATGCACCGTTTGACGCCATCTGCTCCATTGAAATGGTTGAGGCTGTGGGCCGGGAGTACTGGCCGCAGTACTTTCAGACGGTCAGCCGATTGCTCAAGCCCGGCGGTCGCGCCTGCATCCAGAGCATCGTGATCGACGATGCGCTGTTTGACCGCTATGTCCGTTCGACCGACTTTATCCAGCAATACATTTTTCCTGGTGGCTGCCTGCCGTGTCCGCGCGAGTTTCGCCGCCAGGCACAGGATGCCGGACTGCAAGTGGTCGACGAATTCGCTTTTGGAAGCGACTACGCAGAGACACTGCGCCGCTGGCGTGGTGCATTTCTGGCGCGCAAGGCGGAGGTCACGGCACTGGGTTTTGACGAGCGATTCCTGCGCATATGGGAGTTTTACCTGTGCTACTGCGAGGCGGCTTTTGATACCGGCGACATCAGCTTGGTGCAATACACCCTGGCAAAGCCTGAGACCAGAGCGCTATGAAAAAAGTAGCTTCTCACGCACTATTGGCGGGCGTGATAGCCATTTTTAGCTTGCAAGCGCGGGCCCAAACTTTGGCGCCTGAGCTGCGCAGTGTGCTGCCTGAGGCTACGCTGTCGGGTCAGGCAACGATGACGTTCTGGGGGTTTGACGTGTACCGGGCTGGCTTGTGGGCTGCGCCCGGTTTTAGTGGGGCGCAGTACCACCAGACCCCGTTCGCCTTGAGCCTCACGTACCTGCGCAGTTTGCAGGGCACTGAGATCGCCAAGCGGTCGATTGCGGAAATGCGGCGTCAGGGGACGATGACGGCGCAGGACGAAGCCGCGTGGGAAAGTCAGATGCGCGCACTTTTCCCCAATGTGAATGCTGGTGACAACTTGACCGGCGTGCATCTACCCGGTCGCGGAGCCGAGTTCTGGACCGGTGGCAGAAAATTGGGGGAAGTGCGGGACATCGCGTTTTCACAGCGCTTCTTTGGCATTTGGCTATCAACGCAGACTTCCGAGCCGGCGCTGCGCCTGGCTCTGCTCGCGGGCGCCACGCCCCCATGAACTACGCGGTTCCTGCGCCTGGACCTTGGGGTGTCCTGCACGGCCTGCGTTATGGGCTGATCGGGTTTCCGCTGGCATTTTGTGCACTGCCGCTGTATGTGTGGATGCCCAACATGTACGCCCGCGAGTGGGGCGTGTCGCTGGCGGCACTCGGTGCGGTGTTGTTGGGGGCGCGCTTGCTTGACGCCATCATCGACCCGCTGCTCGGGCGCCTGTGTGATCGTTTGTATGCGCGTTCACTGCGCGCAGTGTTGCTGTTTGGCGCTGCCGCCGCCATGGTGCTGGCGCTGGGTTTTTCCCTTCTATTTGTGCCGCCTCTGCAGGAGCCAGAGTTGCTGGTGCGGTGGGCTGCCGTGTGGTTGGTCGTGACCTACGCCGCCTACAGTGCCTTGTCCATAGCCCACCAGTCGTGGGGAGCCAAGCTCGGCGGTGACGCGGTTTTTCGCAGTCGCGTGGTGGCGTGGCGGGAAGGGCTTGGCTTGGTCGGTGTTGTCATGGCAGCTGTCACGCCCGCTGTGGGTGGGGTGCCGATGCTGTTGGCCTTGTTGCTGGTCGGTCTCGCAGCAGGCATGTGGGCATGGACCAGGGCGCAGCGACCACCGACTTTGCCACTGCCAGTGCCCGGCGATGCAAGCGCCGCAAGCGCGACGCTTAGCACGCGTTCCTGGTTGTGGCTGCCCTGGCGAAGTGCGGCGTTCCGGCGATTGCTGGCGGTGTACCTGGTCAATGGCATCGCCAGCGCCATACCCGCCACGCTGGTGCTGTTTTTTGTCCAGGATCGTCTGCAAGCGGGGGAGTCGATGCAGTCCGCTGCCCTGGGTCTCTATTTTGTCAGCGGTGCCCTGTCCATGCCAGTTTGGTTGCAGTGCGTGCGCCGCTGGGGTCTGGAGCGTTCCTGGTTACTCGGCATGGTCCTGTCGATTGCCGCATTCCTGGGCGCATCGCTGCTCGGGGCGGGCGACGCTGGTCTGTTTCTGGTGGTGTGTGTGTTGTCGGGTTTCGCACTGGGCTCGGATCTGGCACTGCCCGGCGCCTTGCTGGCGGGAATGATCGCGCAGGCCGGCGACCAGGGGCGTGCCGAGGGTGCGTACTTTGGGTGGTGGAATTTCGCCACCAAACTTAATCTGGCGTTAGCCGCCGGTCTCGCGTTGCCGCTTTTGGGCTGGCTGGGGTATGCGCCGGGCGCACGCGACGCGCATGCCCTGCAGATGCTCACCGTGGCCTACTGTCTCGTTCCCTGTGGCTTGAAGGCGCTGGCCGCTGTCTCGCTGGTTTTCCTTATTCCCCCTCGCACCGCGGTGCAAACTACCCCATGAAACTCTACCAATCCCTCGTTCGCTCAGCGTGCACTGCGGTTCTGTCGGCTCTCTTGCTGGCGGGATGCGGTACGCCCCAAATTCAGGACTATGCCGCTGAAAAACCGGTGCTGGAGCTGCGTGACTATTTCAATGGAACGCTTGACGCCTACGGGGTTTTTACCGACCGGTCGGGCAAGGTGGTCAAGCGCTTTACGGTGGTGATGGAGTGCTCCTGGCAGGGTGACGCCGGGGTGCTCGATGAAGCATTCACTTATTCGGATGGGTCCACCCAGCGACGTATCTGGCGACTCACACGCCACGCGGACGGCCGCTACACCGGTACCGCCGACGATGTGATCGGCACTGCCAACGGCCAACAGCGGGGCAATGCCTTTCATTGGACGTACACGCTGGCGCTGCCGGTCGACGGACGGATCATTGAGGTGCAGTTTGACGACTGGATGTACCTCATGAACCAGCGCGTGATGCTCAACAAGGCCGCCATGCGCAAGTGGGGGTTTGGCCTGGGCGAAGTCACCCTGTCTTTCGTCAAGCGCTGATCATGGGTTTTCCGTTTATACCGTTTAACCCACGTATGGATCAGTGGGCAGGCCGGCGCGTGTGGCTGGTGGGTGCCTCCACTGGCATTGGCCGCGCCACAGCCTCTGCGCTGCATGCCGCAGGGGCTAGTGTCATCGTCTCTGCGCGCAAGACGCAGGCGCTGGAGGGGTTTGTTGCTGAGCATCCGGGCGCGCAAGCGATGCCGCTGGATGCCACCGATGCGCATGCGGTACGCGATTGCGTCGACACGCTTTTTGCGCAGGGCGTCGTGGACTGCGTGGTCTATTGCGCGGGGTACTACCATGCCATGGAAGCCACCCGGATCGATCTGGCCGACATAGAGCGGCACAACCAGGTCAATTATCTCGGCGCCCTGTACCTGATCGACGCGGTGACCCCACGCTGGCTGGCATTGCCGCCGGGTCAGCGCGGTCACATCAGCCTGGTCGGCAGCGTGGCGGGCTACCGGGGCCTGCCGCAAAGCCTGGCCTATGGCCCGACCAAGGCGGCGCTGATCAACCTGGCCGAGACTTTGTACCTGGATCTTCATGCCCTTGGTGTCGGCGTTTCGTTGATCAATCCCGGATTTGTCGATACACCGTTGACTGCGCAGAACAACTTCAAGATGCCGGCCCTGATGAAGCCAGAGGACGCGGCCAGCGCCATTCTGCGTGGTTGGGCGCGCGGTGCCTTTGAAATCCATTTCCCCAGGCGCTTCACTTTCTGGCTGAAGGTATTGCGGTGTTTGCCGTACCGCCCCTATTTCGCCTTGACGCGTCGTCTTAAAACCGGTGCGGAGCAGGTATGAACGAAGCAGTTGACAGGATCGTGCAGGCCTTTGAATCACTCAGTCCCGAGAGCGTGGCGCGGCTGAATGCGATTTATGCACCAGACGCCGGCTTCAAAGACCCATTCAACGATGTTCGGGGCCTGCCGGAGATTCAGCGCATCTTTGCCCATATGTTTGAAGCCTTGGTGCAGCCGCGATTCGTGATCACTCAGCGTGTCGTGCAGGGTCAACAGTGTTTTCTTTGCTGGGAGTTTCGTTTCGCGTTCAAGCAAACCAAACCGGGCCAACCCCAGTGCATTTTCGGCGCAACGCACCTCACGCTCGATACCAACGGTCGCATTGCCATGCACCGCGACTACTGGGACGCAGCAGAGGAGCTGTATGAGAAGCTGCCCTGGATTGGCGGTTTGATGCGCTGGTTGAAAAAACGGGCATCTAGCTGATACCCGTTCACTGATTCCAGGTTGGAAAAACTCAGGTTTGGCTGCGCTTCTTCAGGCTAACCTTGGGTTTCGGTTTGGCGCGCTTGACGTTACCGCCCGCAGTCAGTCGCTGGTTGCCCAGCACCCGCAGCGTCTTGACTTCCGGGCGTTGCCCGGCGCGCTTGCTGTATTTGAGAACCTTGAAATCGCGCGGGCCCGCCATCCGGTCTTCATCGACCGCTCGCTCCTTTTCAACCTTTGGGCGCCACAGCACCAGCAACTTGCCGATGTGCTGAATGGGCGCGGCATTCAATTCTTCCGCCAGTGTCTGAAACATGACTTCCCGCGCAGTACGGTCGTCAGAAAATACGCGAATCTTGATGAGTCCATGGGCGTTAAGGGCGCCCTCGGTCTCTTTTTTCACCGCATCGGTCAGGCCATCGTTTCCAATCATCACCACGGGATTGAGGTGATGGGCTTCGGCGCGGTGCACTTTGCGCTGTGCAGGTGTCAGTAGGATTTGGGGCATGCCGGTATTATCGGTTGGAATGAAAACCCCCAGCAAAGGCAAAAAGGTCAACAAGGCCTGGTTGCATGACCACATCAACGACCCCTATGTCAAACTGGCGCACCGCGAGGGCTACCGCGCCCGTGCGGCCTACAAGCTCAAGGAGATTGACGAAACCTTTGGTCTGATCCGCCCCGGTTATCTGGTGGTGGATTTGGGCTGTACGCCCGGCGCTTGGAGCCAGTACGTCCGCCGGCGCTTGTCCCCTATGGGTGCGGCTGCTGGTGCTCTGGATGGCTGCATCATCGCTCTGGATCTCTTGCCCATGGAGCCGATAGAAGGGGTCACCTTTATTCAGGGTGATTTTCGCGAAGCCGAAGTGCTGGCCCAATTGGAGTTGGCGCTGGCGGGGCGCAAGGCCGACGTTGTCGTGTCGGACATGGCGCCCAATCTCTCTGGAATATCGTCGGCGGATGCGGCCCGGGTGGAGAACCTGGTCGAGCTGGCCATTGAATTTGCCCAGAACCATATGAAGCCCCAGGGCGCGCTGGTGGCGAAGGTGTTTCATGGTGGCAGCTACAACGAAGTGGTGCAGCACTTCAAGGCGGCATTCAAGGTGGTCAAACCCTACAAGCCAAAGGCCTCGCGTGATCGGTCGTCGGAGACTTTTCTGGTCGGGTTGGGGCTCAAGTCCGTCTGATCGTGCCGGCACCTCTTTGGTGGTAATTCTCGATAAACGGTGTTAAATCCACAATGCATGGCGGCTTGATATCGGTAATTGCAGCGCCACTTGCCTTGAAACGCCTAAAATGGGTCCCAGATAGACATCGTGTGTGGTTGTGCGCCCCTCTTGGAGCTTCGCTTGAATAATCAGTGGTTTTCAAAAATTGCAGTGTGGTTGGTGATTGGCCTGGTGCTGTTCACCGTTTTTAAGCAGTTTGACTCGCGCGGTGCCGCGGGCGCCAATATGCTTGGCTATTCGGACTTTCTGGAGGAAGTCCGCAACAAGAACATTAAGAGCGCCATCATTCAGGAAGGCCAGGGCGGCACTGAAATTCTGGCCGTGACCACCGATGACCGCAAGGTTCGCACCACCGCTACCTATCTCGACCGTGGTCTGGTGGGAGACCTGATCAACAACGGCGTGAAGTTTGACGTCAAGCCACGCGAGGAAGGTTCATTGCTGATGACGCTGCTCGTCAGCTGGGGCCCGATGCTGCTCCTGATCGGTGTGTGGATCTATTTCATGCGCCAGATGCAGGGCGGTGGCAAGGGTGGTGCGTTCAGTTTTGGCAAGAGCAAAGCCCGCCTGATGGACGAAAACACCAATACGGTAACCTTTGCCGATGTGGCCGGTTGTGATGAGGCCAAGGAGGAAGTCAAGGAAGTGGTGGACTTTCTTAAAGATCCAGCCAAGTTCCAAAAGCTGGGCGGGCGCATTCCCCGCGGGCTGTTGCTGGTTGGGCCTCCCGGTACCGGCAAGACCTTGCTGGCCAAGTCGATTGCGGGCGAGGCCAAAGTGCCTTTCTTCAGCATATCGG
The DNA here is from genome assembly GCA_903958915.1 of uncultured beta proteobacterium. Classification (GTDB taxonomy): domain Bacteria; phylum Pseudomonadota; class Gammaproteobacteria; order Burkholderiales; family Burkholderiaceae_C; genus Allorhodoferax. The sequence continues at coordinate 14,972 of CAJBVC010000685.1, read as the reverse complement.
GCTCGGATTTCGTGGAAATGTTTGTGGGAGTTGGTGCATCGCGCGTGCGCGACATGTTCGAAAACGCCAAGAAAAATGCACCCTGCATTATTTTTATCGATGAAATCGATGCCGTAGGACGCCAGCGTGGTGCCGGTCTTGGCGGTGGCAATGACGAACGTGAGCAAACCCTGAACCAGATGCTGGTCGAGATGGATGGATTTGAGACCAATGTGGGGGTGATCGTGGTGGCTGCCACCAATCGGCCCGATATTTTGGACGCCGCTTTGCTGCGCCCCGGTCGTTTTGACCGCCAGGTGTATGTGACACTGCCCGATATTCGCGGCCGGGAACAGATACTTAACGTGCATATGCGCAAGGTGCCTTTGGGCCAGGACGTGAGCCCCAGTGTGATTGCACGCGGTACGCCCGGCATGTCGGGCGCCGATCTGGCGAATTTGTGCAACGAGGCGGCTTTAATGGCGGCGCGGCGTAGCGCAAGGGTTGTCGAGATGCAGGACTTTGAGAAAGCCAAGGACAAGATATTGATGGGGCCGGAGCGCAAGAGCATGGTGATGCCGGAGGAGGAGCGTCGCAACACGGCCTACCATGAGTCGGGCCACGCGCTGATTGGCAAGATGCTGCCCAAGTGCGATCCCGTGCACAAGGTCACCATCATCCCTCGTGGACGGGCACTGGGTGTGACCATGAGCCTGCCTGCGCAGGACCGCTACTCGTATGACAGCGAGTACATGCTGAATCAGATCAGCATGCTGTTTGGTGGTCGCATTGCCGAGGAAGTGTTCATGAAGCAGATGACCACCGGCGCGTCGAACGACTTCGAGCGGGCTACCCATATTGCCCGTGACATGGTGACGCGTTACGGCATGACCGATGCGCTGGGACCGATGGTGTACGCCGAAAATGAGGGCGAAGTGTTTCTAGGTCGTTCGGTGACCAAGACCACCAACATGAGTGAGCAGACCATGCAGAAGGTCGATTCGGAGGTGCGGCGCATTATTGACCAGCAGTACTCGCTGGCGCGCAAGCTAATTGAAGACAACCAGGACAAGATGCACGCCATGGCCAAGGCCCTGCTCGAGTGGGAAACCATCGACAGCGACCAATTGGATGACATCATGGCGGGCAAAGAGCCACGTCCACCAAAAGACTGGACTCCGCGGTCACCCAATTCAGGTGGCGGCGACGGCGGTGGTACGGCGGCAGTGACAGCCGACCCCGCACCAACGGTAGCGTAATCATTTTGCACTTAGACAAACCGGGGCCTTGCGCCCCGGTTTGCTTTTTCACCAACCACCATGCATTGGCAAACCCAACGATTTCTTCTTGATTTGACGTCCCCCAAGGTGATGGGGATAGTGAATGTAACGCCAGATTCTTTTTCCGATGCGGGGGCATACGCTGCGCCCGGCGCTGCTCAAGCGCATTGCGAGCGTTTGCTAAAGGACGGTGCCGACATTCTGGACATTGGTGGAGAATCCACACGGCCTGGCGCGGTTGCATTGCCCGTGGCGGAAGAGTTGGCCCGTGTGCTCCCGGTCGTGCGCCATGCACTGACCCTGGGCGTGCCAGTATCTGTGGATACCTACAAACCACAGGTAATGCAGGCCGTCTTGGACCTGGGTGTCGACATCATCAATGACGTGTGGGCGTTGCGTTGGGCGGACCCCCAATCCAACCTGCGTGGCCAGGAAGTCATCGCGCGACACGCCAGTTGCGGCATCTGCCTGATGCATATGCACCGGGAGCCGGCTACCATGCAGGCAGCCCCTATGCAGGGCAGTGTGATGCCACAAGTGCTATCCTTTTTGCAGCTAGTCACGCACAATCTACGGGCGTTAGGGGTCGAAAAGAGTCGCATTTGTGTGGATCCCGGCATTGGTTTTGGCAAGACTGTGCAACAGAATTTCGCCCTGCTGGCGCAGCAGTCCGAACTGTTGACGCTGGGCTATCCGCTGCTTGTGGGGTGGTCGCGCAAGTCGTCGTTGGCGGCAGTCACACAGCGGTCGTTGTCTGCGGTCGCGACCCTCGATCCAGTAGAGCGCATGGTGCCCAGCGTGGCCGCGGCGATACTGGCCGTCCAGCATGGTGCCCATGTGGTTCGGGTGCACGATGTCAAGCAGACTGTGCAGGCACTGAGGGTGCTGGGTGCCATGCGCGGTCAGATGTCGCACGCCACACAATAGTGATATTCAAGAAAATCTTTATGCAGGGAAAAGGACTATGACGCGCAAGTATTTTGGAACCGATGGCATTCGCGGCACCGTAGGGCAGCCGCCCATTACACCGGATTTTGTGCTGCGCCTGGCGCACGCTGTCGGGCGCGTAATGAAGATGACCGAAACCCGGCCGACCGTGCTGATCGGCAAGGACACGCGCATTTCCGGCTATATGCTGGAGAGTGCGTTGGAGAGTGGCTTCAACTCGGCAGGCGTGGATGTGGTGTTGCTCGGCCCCCTGCCGACGCCTGGCGTCGCCTACCTGACCCGGGCGCAGCGAGCATCTTTGGGGGTGGTCATCAGTGCCAGCCACAACCCGTTTGCCGACAACGGCATCAAGTTTTTCAGCGCCCAGGGAACCAAGTTGTCTGACGCCTGGGAACTCCAGGTGGAGGCTGCGCTGGAGCAGGCCCCGGTGTGGGTTGACTCCGTCAATCTTGGCAAGGCGCGTCGTCTGGACGATGCCGCGGGCCGCTATATCGAATTCTGCAAGAGCACATTCGCCAATGACCTCACGCTCAAAGGCGTGAAGATCGTCGTTGACGGTGCGAATGGCGCGGCGTATCAGGTCGCACCCAAGGTGTTTCACGAATTGGGCGCCGAAGTGGTGGCTATTGGTTGTGCGCCCGATGGGCTGAACATCAATCACCGGGTGGGCGCTACGCATCCGCAGGCATTGGTAGATGCGGTCAAGGCACACGGTGCAGATTTTGGTGTGGCACTGGATGGTGATGCAGATCGACTCCAACTGGTGGACGCTGAGGGACGGTTGTTCAATGGCGATGAAATTCTGTATTTGATGGTGAAAGAGCGCCTTTCGCGCGGTGGCGGCATTGCGGCCAAGCGTGCTGGTGAGGCCGTGCCTGGTGTGGTGGGGACGCTGATGACGAACATGGCAGTGGAACTGGCACTCAAGGCCAAAGGTGTGGAACTGGTGCGCGCCAAGGTGGGCGACCGCTATGTTCTGGAAGAAATGGAGAAGCGCGGCTGGCTCTTGGGGGGGGAAGGCTCTGGCCACCTGTTGGCATTGGACAAACATACCACGGGCGATGGCATTGTGTCGGCGTTGCAAGTCTTGCAGGCCTGCATGCGCAGCGGTCAGACACTGGCCGAATTGTTGACTGACGTCCAGTTGTTCCCTCAGGTGCTCCTCAACGTGCGCTTGCAGCCTGGGCAGGACTGGGCTTCAAATGCCCGCATGCGACAGGAGACTGATCTGGTGCAAGCCGAGTTAGGTGCGACTGGCCGTGTGCTGATCCGCGCCAGTGGCACCGAACCGCTGGTGCGGGTGATGGTGGAGGCGCGTGACCCACAGCAAGCGCAGGCCTGCGCCGAGAGAATTGCAGACACCCTGAGGGGCTGATCACCATGGACGCCCAACTGTGTATCGTTCAAGCCGACTATGCCAACCCGGCGCATGCCGATGCCTTGGTGCGCATGCTCGACGCCTACGCCCAGGACCCGATGGGCGGCGGCGAACGGCTCAGTGAGTTTGCACGTACCCATGTGGTTGCGGCATTGGCGGCACGTCCGTTTGCATTCAGCATCCTGGCATTTGCGGGCGGCACGGACGATGATGCGTCCAAGGCCGTCGGTTTGGTCAATTGCATCGAGGGTTTTTCCACCTTTGCATGCCGGCCGCTGATCAATATCCATGACCTTGCTGTATTGCCAGGTTACCGCGGCCAACGTATTGGAGAACGAATGCTTGAGCGCGTGGAGGCCATCGCCTGTGAACGCGGTGCATGCAAGTTGACGTTGGAAGTGCTGCAGGGCAACCAGGGTGCGCGTCGGCTGTACCAGCGCGTGGGTTTTGCGAACTACGAACTCGATCCAACGATGGGACAGGCACAATTTCTTCAGAAATGGCTGACCTAGCCATTAACGGCTAACTCTTTCTAATTGCATCAACTCGCGATGAAAACGACATAACATCAGTATCAGTAAATGTTGGTCACAAAATGTGTCACATAAACGTCACCAAAGTGATAAACAATCTTTCAAAGTTTATTCATCAATGAGTCGACCTGCATGCTGTCCTTGCTGCGCAATTCCCAGTTTCCAGTGAACCTCGGCGAGCCGGAATTACTGGACCGTGACCACAGCACGCTGGCATTCAACCAGCGGGTACTGGATTGGGCGGTACGCGATGACGTGCCGTTGCTGGAACGCTTGCGCTACCTGTGCATCGTATCGTCCAATCTGGACGAGTTTTTTGAAGTTCGGGCGGAGCCGCACCTGGCGGCCAATCAGGCCAATGAGCGTAAGGGGACTTTTTCCGTCAAGTCCTTTGAGCATCTTGCCGATGCGGTACATCGCCTGGTGGACACGCAGTACACGCTGTACAACGAAAAGCTGATGCCAGCCTTTGAAGCGCAGGGAATCAAAATTGTGTCCCATGGTGAGCGCAATGCCGCGCAGCGTCTGTGGGTCAAGCAGTTCTTTGAGCGTGAACTGCGTCCCTTGCTCATTCCCGTCGGACTGGATCCCTCCCATCCTTTCCCCCAGGTGGCCAACAAAACCCTCAATTTCATTGTCCGCCTGAGCGGCAAAGATGCATTCGGACGCGAGAATGAAATTGCTATCGTCAAGGTGCCCCGGGTGGTGCCGCGATTGATCCGCTTGCCGGCCAAGGTGGCAGAGCGCAGCGCTGTATTTGTTTCCCTGTCCAGTGTGATTCGTGCCCACTTGGTGGATCTGTTTCCCGACAGAACAGTGAGCCAGTTCTCACAGTTCAGGGTGACGCGCCACTCGGACTTGGCCGTCGATGAAGAAGACGTCAAAAACCTTAGAACCGCCTTGCGGCAGGGGTTGGTGCACCGGCATTTTGGACAGGCAGTGCGACTGGAAGTGTCGGCGGGCTGTTCGGAGTATCTGTCGCAGTTTCTGTTGAAACAATTTGAATTGCCGCTGAAGGCCCTTTACCGCGTGCATGGTCCGGTGAATCTGGTACGGCTCACGCAACTGATCGATTTGGTGGACAGACCAGACCTGTGTTTTCCGGTTTACACACCCGCTTTTCCGGTGCAAATGAACCAGGGCCAGTCGATTTTTGAACAATTGAAGCGTGGTGACATTTTGTTCCATCAGCCGTTCGAAAGTTTTGACGGCGTTCTGGAGTTGCTGCGTCAGGCCGTGCACGACCCGCAGGTGCTGGCCATCAAGCAGACAATTTACCGGACCGGCTCCGATTCGCAACTGATGGATCTGTTGCGTGAAGCGGTGCGCCGCGGCAAGGAAGTCACGGTGGTGGTGGAGTTGAAAGCGCGCTTTGACGAGGAAGCGAATATCAACTGGGCCGAGATGCTGGAGTCCATTGGCGCACAGGTGGTGTATGGCGTGGTGGGCCTCAAGACCCATGCAAAAATGATGCTTGTCACCCGACGGGAAGGTCGCTCCCTCAAGCGCTATGGGCACCTGTCTACCGGAAATTACAACCCCCGCACCGCCCGCCTGTATACCGACATCAGCCACATGACCGCCGATACCGGCTTGACTGACGACATGGAGCATGTGTTCGTGCACCTGGCCAGCCAAAGCAGATTGCCTAAGCTGCGCAAAGTGTGGATGGCGCCGTTTCATTTGCACCGCAACTTGATCGACAAGATCAATGCGATGGCAAAGGCGGCCAGGTCGGGTACTGCGGCGAGGATCGTCGCCAAGATGAATTCGCTCACGGACGAGGATCTCATTCGCAGCCTGATGGCAGCGGGCCGGGACGGAGTCAAAATCGATCTGATCGTGCGCGGTGCCTGCATGCTGCCCGCGCAAGTCAAAGGACATACCGCCAATATCCGGGTGCGCTCGATCATTGGCCGCTTCCTGGAGCACTCGCGGGTCTTCTATTTCCGGCTCGGTGAAAAGGAAGATCTCTATTTGTCGAGTGCCGACTGGATGAATCGCAACATGGTTCGGCGTGTTGAACTGGCCTGGCCCGTGACCGATCCGGTGCAGCGTCAGCGTATCGTGGACGAGTGCCTGGTGGCCTACCTGCATGATCGGGTCGATGCATGGGACTTGGGTGCGTCTGGTACCTACACGCGGTTGACGCCAAGTCCAAGGAAGCCCGCCCATGGTGCCCAAGCGGCACTGATGGGGCGTTATTCACCGAGCGAGCCCAACATGGCGCGAGGCTGATCGCATGGATCTCATCTTATGGCGACATGCCGAGGCGATTGAGCCCGATTTGGATGAAATGGATATGCATCGGCGACTTACGCCCCGCGGTGAAAAGCAGGCAACGCGCGTGGCAGCCTGGCTTGATCGCCAGTTGCCTGATGGAGCCCGGGTGTGGGTGAGTCCGGCGAAACGTACCCAGCAAACGGCAGAGGCGTTGGGGCGAAAATTCAAAACCTCGGAGTTGATCCGGCCGGATGCCTCGGTGGAGCAATTACTGGAGCTGGTGCAGTGGCCGCTGGGCAAAGGTTGTGTTCTGGTGATCGGTCACCAACCAACCCTGGGCCAGGTACTGGCGAACTTGCTGGAATTGCAGGCAAACGACTTCCCGGTGAAAAAAGGCTCGCTTTGGTGGTTACGCTACCGCGAACGTGAAACCGGTGACCGTACTGTGGTGGTGACGGTGCAGTCCCCGGAGTTTCTGTAGGTCCATCGAAGGCTCCGCTGACCTACGCCAGCTGACAATCAATTAAGGATACATACCATGGCTCTTTTCTCATGGACTTCGGCGCTTGCCACCGGCAACGCCTTTATGGATGCGGAGCACCATGTACTGGTGGAGCGGGTAGACGCCGTTCTAGAGGCTATCTCCCAGGCGCAATCGAAAGACTCGCTCATTGACGCTCTCGCGGACCTATCGGTATACACCCGTGAGCACTTTGCGCTGGAAGAAGAGCAAATGCAGCGCATCCAGTACGCTGGCACCCTGGAACACATCGCCGAGCACCGCCACTTGCTGGAACAGGTTGAGGCCTTGAAAGCAAAGTTGGACTCTGACCAGCCAGTGGATGTCATGGAGTACTACAGTTTTCTGACACGATGGGTCAAGGACCATATCATGCTGGTCGATACGCAATTGGCATTGGCGCTCCAAGCTTGCACAGGCGCGGCAAGTCACTCCGCGTAAAGGCATCAAGGTGGGGTGCTCCTTGACGCGTCGGGCCGCCGAACCCTTTGGGACGCTAGTTATCTGTAGGGTCGGTCCTCGGGTTTGACGCAGGGTCACCTGCCCAGGAGCGCAAGGCCCGCAACAAGGAGCGTTTCTTGTCCTGATGGTGAGCCATCCGGCGCAAAATATCGTCCAGCGTTCGAATCGCTGAAGTGATGTAGGGGCCCTTGTTGAGCATCACGCACTCAGCGCGTACACCAAGTCCTGCATCGGAGATCTCGGCGCGAGAAGGCAGCCCCGTCTTCGCCAGCGTTTCCAGAACCTGTGTGGCCCAGATGACGGGCATGTGTGCGGCTTCGGCGCACCACAGGATCTCCTCCTGAACCTCTGCAAGGCGTTCATAACCACATTCCACGGCCAGATCACCGCGCGCGATCATGACTCCAGTACGCTCACCTGACATGGCGGCGAGCATCAATTCGGGAAGTCGCTCGAAGCCCTTGAGAGTTTCAATTTTGAGAACCAACCCCATGTCGGTGCGTCCCAGGCGTGTCAATTCGTCGCGCAGTAGGTAGACATCTTCCGGTCGCTGAACGAAGGACAAGCCGATCATGTCGGCCAGCGTCGCAGCGGCTTGCAAGTCGGCCAGGTCTTTCTCAGTCAGGGCGGGCAAATCCAGGTTGCTGTCGGGCAAATTGATGCCCTTGTCGGCGACCAGTTTTTCACCGTGATCGCGCGCCTGCGTGACCTCGACATCCAGGGAATTTGCATTGGTACGTCGCACAATGCCGCCGATGCGCCCGTCATCAAACCAGATACGTTCGCCGACATGGACTTGATCGATCACTTCGGGCAGTGTGCATGCGATGTGGGCGATCTCTCGGATGGTCTGATCGTCGCCGTCGTCGTAGATGGCGGCCTGACCTAATCCTGCTTTGGTTACCCGTAAAGTGTCGCCCCGGTGGAGGTGGAGCACACCTGGCAGCGCCTCGATATGCGCTACGGGTGTGGAGCCCCACTTCTTGCCATCTGCTCCTTTGATGGTGAGTATGGTTTGCGGTGAGAGGTAGGCGGTTTGCAGCCCTTCGGCGATGGCCATATGGTCATCGCAATGGACTACAAGCAGATGGCGCTTTGCCCCCCGCGCGTCAGCGAAGTCGATCTGGGCGCCCTCGCGCAAATGCGCCAGCCACTTGGTGTCCACACCAATGCATCCGTCCACCGTGTCCTGCACTTCGACCTGGTCGTTGGGACGCAATCCCAGCCGGTACGGGCGGTAGGCGCGGCCGTATTCGTCCCGCCGAGGCCGCAGCCGCAATATTGCAGGCCGTGGTGCGACCTCTCCCGTGCGAATTTTGGGACCTCCGAGGTCCATTAGTATGTGTACGGTGCGTTGACCGGCCTTGGCGGCACGTCGCACGTGGCCAGCCATGGCTTGCCAATCTTCAGGTCCGTCGTGGGCGCAATTGATGCGGGCAATGTCCATCCCGGCATCTACCAGTTCGCGCACTACGCTGAAGTCATGTGCTGCAGTCGACGGCAGGGTGACCATAATGCGTACCGGGCGCCCCTGCGGGTAGTCTCCCAGCAGATCCACAGCATGGGTCTCCAGCAGGCGGCGGCTGCTCACACTCCCCGCAGGCTCTTCGGCAGACCGGTCGGCCCATGGCTGACCCGTGATGCGGTGCAATAGGCTCAAGACCTTGTCAAGGTTCGCCAACACGTGCGACTCCGACCGCCCCAGAGAAGATAGCCCCAACCAGGCCAATTGTTCCTGAAGTGGGCGCAAGTCGCGGATGCGCAAGGCCAGATAGTGAATCAGATTGCGAGCGCTCTCACGAAAGCGTGGCGATACCTGGGCCAATGCGTCGGCCATGGCTTCTTCGCGGTCCAACAATGTCTGGCGCAGATCGGTAAGCTCGACAATCAGTTCGTGGCAAACCTCGATGTTCTGGTCCGCGCGCTGCAGATCATTGACTACAGATTCGGTTCGTTGGGTGGGCTTCTTCTTTGACATGTAACGATACTGACACAAAATTACGACCGTTTGGTGACAGCCAGGTCATGATCCGTGGTCGCTACGACTTCCAGTGTCCAGTCTGTCTTTTGCCAGGCCACCGCCTCCTCGCGCAGCAAGTGGGCCGACTGTGGGAACGCGTTTGCCCAGGTGTTCCGGAAGTCCAGCTGCAAAACACTCTTGCGTGCGTCTGGTCGGCTCAGCGCGATCCCGGACAGGTCTGGGTCCCGTCGTGCATGGCACAAGATCACAGCGAGGCGCAGCGCCACCAACTGGAACGCCAGTGTGTCATCGATCAGGGCTGTTTCTACCTTTCGCAACTTGCCACGATGACCCAGCACCAAAATGCTCAAGCGATGCATCTCGGAGAGGGAAAATCCAATGGCGTCAGCGTTGTCCAGAATGTAGGCGCCATGCTTGTGGTAATCACTGTGAGAAATGTGGCTGCCGATCTCGTGCAGTCGTGCAGCCCAGTCCAATTTGCGCACCAGTCGCTGCCGCTCGGATTCCGAGAGATCCATCAGCGGCTCAAGCTGTTCAAACAGCACCACGGCGGTCTTGCTGACCCGTTCGCCATGCGCGAGGTCGACATTGAACTTGCCTGCAAGCCGCCGCACACTCTTGAGGCGCAAGTCCTCTGCATTGTTCTCATTAGCGCCAAGGAGATCACAAATGAGGCCATGGCGCAGGCCTCCGCTGGCCATCTGCAGCGTGTGAATTCCCAGCAGTTTGAACAGCGCGCGGACAACGCTCAGACCCCCGCCAATGATCGCTTTGCGATCTTCGCGCATCCCGGGCAGACGCATCCGATCCACAGTTTGGGCGGAAATCAGCTTTTCCAGCAACCAGTCCAGACTCTCCTGACTAATCGTACCGGCAGGCCAACCCGCCGCGACCAGCACATCGCCGATGGCTCCGACAGTGCCAGCAGAGCCGTACGCTGTATCCCAGTTGTCGGGATGGTAGGCCTCGAACGCTTCATCGAGTACCGCCATGGCCGCCACTTCCGCGATCTCGAAGGCCTTTTTGCTTAGCTGACCCTGCGCAAAGAAGCGCTTCGACCAGGCGATGCTACCGACCCGAAAAGACTCCATGACCAGCGGCACCTTGCCCTGACCAAGTATTAGCTCGGTAGACCGACCTCCGATATCGATGACCAGTCGCCGCTCATCCATGACAGGCAGCATGTGGGAAACACCTTGGTAAATCAGCCGTGCTTCTTCCCTGCCTGAAATAACATTGATGGGAAATCCCAGCACTTCATTGGCGCGCTGCAGGAAGTCATCCCGGTTGCGGGCTTCGCGCAGTGTCTGTGTCGCAACAGCCCGTACTTCGGAAGGTTTGAATCCCGCCAGGCGTTCACCGAAGCGCGCAAGGCAGTCCCAACCCGCCTGCATGGCTTGGGCCGTAAGATTGCGGTCTTCATCGAGGCCACCGCCTTGGCGAACTGTTTCCTTCAAATACTCGGTGCGACGGAATTCGCCCTGCTCGATGCGACCAATTTCAAGGCGAAAGCTGTTGGAGCCGAGGTCCACGGCGGCTAGACGATTTCCGGTGTGCATTGATCTTTTATTGCTTAGCGCAGAGGTTTGCGCGCTGAAGCATAGCACTCGGCCACGGGTAGCAGCCGCTTTCGCGGTGAAGTGTTTTGAATGCAGTGGGTCATCACAGCTAAGTCGGTTGCGGGGCGAGCAGACCTGCGTATGCAGATCGATAGTTTTGCACAGCCAGAAAGGGCTTAGCTTGCTTCGTGTTACAACCACCGGATTGAAGATTCTGTATGGTCTGGCGCATTTTCTCCTTCGTATTGGCACAACTCGCTGCAGCGACCGCGGGATGGTGGCTGGCCCATGCTGGACACAAAGAGGCCGCCGCCTTGGGCGCAGCGCTATTTGTTGGCTATCTGTGGTTGTTGCTGGATCAACTGCGTGGCGCACGGTTGCTGCGATGGTTGCGTGCCGGAGCTGCTCCAGACGTGGTGTTAGGCAGCGGATTGTGGGGTGAGGCTTCGGACAGAATCCGCCGGTTGATCCGTACACAGGACCGGATGGCAGCGCAGAGCGAGAGTCGCCTGCAGGACTTTCTTGCCGCGTTGCAGGTGTCCCCCAATGGCGTGGTATTGCTCGACGAGCAGGGACGGATCGAATGGTTCAACCAGACAGCAGGCATTCATTTTGGTTTGGATGCGCGGCGTGATCTGTTGCAGCACCTGGGCAATCTGGTGCGAGATCCTGGCTTCGCTGCCTATTACGCTGGGCGCAATTACCAGACTGGCCACACCATGCCTGGTCGAGAAAACTCTGCATCCAGGCCAGCCAAGCTGTCGGTACACCTTCATCCCTACGGCGAAGGAAGAAATCTTCTGTTGTCACGGGATATCACAGCAATAGAACAGGCAGAGGCCATGCGGCGCGATTTCGTGGCCAATGTATCCCACGAAATTCGCACTCCGCTAACGGTGCTGGCGGGGTTTGTTGAAACACTTCAAACCTTGCCACTGGACGATGTTGAGCGTCAGCGGTATCTGGGATTGATGGCGCAACAATCACATCGCATGCAAACGCTGGTCAATGATTTATTGACGCTCTCCCGGCTGGAAGGAAGCCCTGCGCCACCTTTGCAGGAGTGGGTGTCGGCAAGCACCCTTTTGCGGCAATGCGAGCAGGATGGCCAGGAACTATCGCATCTGGTGTGGCAGCGTCCGCACGAATTGCATTTCGATCTTTCGTGCGAGTGCGAAATCGCCGGGTCTGCCTCGGAGTTGTACAGCGCAGTGTTCAATCTGGTTGGTAACGCGATCCGCTATACCCCGGCGCAGCAGCGCATCGATGTCCAGTGGCAGGCGCTGCCCGGTGGTGCTGCCCGGTTTTCTGTCAAAGACACCGGGGCCGGCATTGCCCCAGAACATTTACCTCGCCTTACCGAGCGGTTTTACCGGGTTGATCGCAGCCGCTCGAGGGAAACCGGCGGTACGGGTTTGGGTCTGGCGATTGTCAAACACGTTGCTCAAAGGCATGGCGCAGAGTTGGCAATTGAAAGTATTCCAGGCAAAGGATCGAGCTTCACGATTACATTTCCTTCGCAGAGGATACGGATTACTTCCGTTTGAATATCAGCACCGAACCGCTGCCATCGACGGGATGGCGCGCCACTGCATGGAGTGTCCAGTGGCTCAGATCGACACCCTCGGGCGTGGCAAGGTCGGGACCAGGTTCGGCCAACAGGAAGGGGCAGTTGGGTGATGCTCCAAAACTCGTCAGTCGGAGTTGTCCATAGACCTGAAATGCAGCAATTTGTCCTTGGGCAAGCCCCAGAGTCTCGGCACATTCGGACGCATCCAGCTGTGCCAATGCACGGCGTACGACGGTGGTGTAGCTCTGTCCGTAATTCAGCAGTGGCATCCACAATGTCATCAACAACAGCCAGCAAAGCGCTGCGCCACCGGAGGGTAGAACCAGGCTCTTCCAGATGGCAGCGCGGTGGCGACCCACGCGCCACTTCACCAGCCAACCCCAGGACAGCGTGGCAAGCACGGCAATGGCTAAAGTCCACCAGGAAAAGCTGGCTACAAATCCTGGCGCCAGGCGAGCCACGTTGGCTGCCGGTTGGGCCGGTGTGCCGGTTTGAATGGCGATCCAGATGACCCAGATAATGAGTCCACACGTCGAAAAGAACAGCAGCGTGAACCAGTCGATCAATGCCGATACCTGCCTGGTCAAAGTGGGCAATGCAAATGCAGCAAGCGTCGCCATGGCGGGCAGCCCCAACAGCAGTGTGCGATCCGACCGGCCAGTGAGCAGAGATGCGGCGACGGTTACCAGACAAAACCAGGCAGGAAGGGCGATATGACGATTGATCTGACGGGCAAATAGCTGGTGGCGCCAGCGCCACAAGGTCCACAGCACCAGCGGCCAGGCCGGCCAGGTAAACCAGAGCAACAGTTGCGCAATACCATTGATATCTTCCCAGCTGGGAGTGGGTGGATCAATCTTCCAGCTCCACAGCGCCAGCACGCTGGCAAGCGCCACCACCAACGCCGTGGTCAAGAGAACCAGAGCACTTTCCACGCTGCGCTGTCGAGAAGTACTTGGGTGTGACGCCTCATGGGAGCGGTCGAGCAGGTGAATTGCGGCACCTCCCAGGCCAAACAAGGTTGCCAGGGTGGGTGCACCTGAAAGTGTGAGTCCGATGAGACCGACCACAACCGAGGCCATTGGCCCACGTCGACGATAGGGCATCGCGCTGAGACCGTAGTACAGCAGTGTGGAAAAGGCCAGTTGCGCCAATGCCGGCGTTGTTTCGTGCGAAAGTTGTGCCAGTCCCAGGCACGCGATGAACGCCAGCAATCCAGCGTCTGCCATTGCGCGGGCGTAATCGGCCGGCAATGCTTCGCCGCCGAAAGCGAAGGCCACCGGCTGCGCCAAAGGACTGCGCGCCAGGTAATAGGTGCCATACCAAGTAGCGAACAGTGCGATGGTCAGCAGCAATGCAAATGGTAACCGCACAGCGAAATCGGTCGGAACCATAGCGGGCGTCCAGGCAATGGCCCATGCGCCAAGCCAGAATGGCAGCAAGCTGGGGCTTTCGGGAGGTGCACCCATCAGCGTGGGGTCTAACCAGCTGGAACTGCCGTTCGCCAATTCGACCATAAAGCCCAAGCCCACCATGTCCGCGCTCTTCCAGGCATCTCGTCCAATAAAGCCCGGCAACACATAGGCCACGCAAAAAAGAATCAATACCCAGCGGGGAAAGCGCCGGACGGCTGATTGTGCAACGATGGCGGGTGTAGGCTTGTTCACGCTGCTGTCATGGGGTTAGGCGAAAAAAAGGCAGCGCCGGAACCGGGCTGCCTTCTGTGTTGGTGGTTCAGGTCACTACCTGACACCGGATTACTTGGCGGCGGTCTTGCCGAAGCGGTTGCGGAATTTCTCCACACGACCACCCATGTTGTCCACGGATTTTTGCGTACCGGTATAAAACGGATGCGATTCGCTGGACGTGTCGAGCTTGTACAACGGCAGCTTGCGGCCGTCTTCCATGTCGATCATTTCCTTGGTGCTGGCGCACGAACGTGTCACGAACTTGAAGTTGTTGGACAGATCCATGAAGCACACTTCACGGTAATTGGGGTGGATGCCTTCTTTCATATACTTTCTCCTTCAGCTGCGAGAGCCGCGCCAGCCAATCTGGCGTACTTGTCGCGAAACCCGAAATTATAGCTTATCCACCCCGACGCATCATGTCGAAGAACTCGCTGTTGTTCTTGGTGGCCTTCATCTGTTTCAAGACCATCTCCATGGCTTCGATTTCATCCATGTTGTAGAGAAACTGGCGCAGGATACGTGTCTTTTGCAGTATTTCCGGTTGCAGCAACAGTTCTTCGCGGCGGGTCCCGCTGCGGTTGAGCTGGATGGAAGGGAACACCCGCTTTTCGTACAAGCGACGGTCCAGGTGGATTTCGCTGTTACCGGTACCTTTGAATTCTTCAAAAATCACCTCGTCCATACGGCTCCCCGTATCCACCAACGCGGTGGCAATGATGGTGAGTGATCCACCTTCTTCCACATTGCGCGCGGCACCCAGAAAGCGCTTGGGTCGCTGCAAGGCATTGGAGTCCACACCACCGGTGAGCACCTTGCCAGAAGAAGGCACTACATTGTTGTAGGCGCGG
>CAJBVC010000684.1 GCA_903958915.1 uncultured beta proteobacterium | reverse complement strand
GCATGATGTGGATCAGCCTGATGACGGCGCTCATCATCACCTTCGGCAAGATCACTATTTCCCTGCTGTCGGCGTTTGCGCTGGTTTACTTCCGCTTTCCGTTCCGTTCGCTTTTTTTCTGGGCCATCTTCATCACCTTGATGCTGCCGGTGGAGGTGCGCATTGGCCCAACCTACCAGGTGGTGTCCGACCTGGGCATGCTCAACAGCTACGCCGGACTCACCGTTCCCCTGATCGCCTCGGCCACCGCCACCTTCCTGTTTCGCCAGTTTTTCATGACCGTGCCCGACGAGTTGCTGGAAGCCGCCCGGATGGACGGTGCCGGGCCGATGCGTTTTTTCAAGGACATCCTGCTGCCCTTGTCACGCACGTCGATTGCGGCGCTGTTTGTCATCCAGTTCATTTACGGCTGGAACCAGTACCTCTGGCCCTTGCTGGCCACCACCAGCGAAGATATGTATCCGGTGGTGGTGGGTATCAAACGCATGATTGCCGGTGGCGATTCGGGCAACGAGTGGAACATCGTAATGGCCACCGCCATTCTTGCCATGCTGCCTCCCGCGGTAGTGGTAATACTGATGCAGCGGTGGTTTATCAAAGGACTGGTGGATACCGAGAAATGACGCCCCAGACAAGTTTTTATTCAGCGTCGCTGACCAATGTGCAGGCCGCTGGAAGCCAGGGACGGCCGACCGATTTGTGCGCATTTGGCACCATGAGGCCGGTTGTCCCTGGCTTCCAGTGGCCCGAGTACCAAGGTAACTTCGTTGGCGCTCCGGATACATCGCCGGAAGGGACCGTGGGGCCCGGGCCTCATGGTGCCAAATGCGCACAAATCGGCCCAAACCCCACAGTCCCTCCCGGCTCAACTCTGCAGCAACATCGTTAATACCTTTCATGGCTTCCATTTCTCTTCGCAACGTCGTCAAACGCTATGGCACCGGCGCCAAGGCAGTGCCTGTCATCCACGGCGTCAATGCCGAGATTGCGCATGGCGAGTTCATCGTCATCGTCGGGCCGTCGGGTTGCGGCAAGTCCACGCTCCTGCGCATGGTTGCGGGCCTGGAGGAAATCACCGGGGGCGAGATCGCCATCAACGGCAAGGTGGTCAACAACATCGAACCCAGCGACCGCGACATCGCCATGGTGTTCCAGAACTACGCCCTGTACCCGCACATGAGCGTGTTTGACAACATGGCCTACGGCCTGAAGATTGCCAAGGTGCCGCTGGACGAGATCAAGGCGCGGGTCGACAAGGCGGCGCGCATTCTGGAAATTGGACCGTTTATGCAGCGCAAACCACGCGAGCTCTCGGGCGGGCAGCGCCAGCGGGTGGCGATGGGACGCGCCATCGTGCGCCAGCCGCAGGTCTTTCTGTTTGACGAACCCCTGTCCAACCTGGATGCCAAACTGCGGGCGCAGACCCGGCTCGAGATACAGAAACTGCACCGGGAACTCGGCATCACGTCGCTGTTTGTCACGCACGACCAGGTGGAGGCCATGACGCTGGCCCAGCGCATGATTGTGATGAATGGCGGGGTGATGGAACAGTTTGGCACGCCCGAGGAGGTGTACACCCGCCCGGCCACCACCTTTGTGGCGAGCTTCATTGGCTCACCGCCCATGAACCTGCTCAAGAACGCGCCCGATGCCAAGGCTGGCACCATTACCGGCGTGCGCCCCGAACACCTCGACATCACGCCCACTGGCTGGGCCCTGACGGTGGATGCGGTGGAGATGCTGGGTGCCGAGCGGCTCGTTTACGGACGCTGGGCACATGG
Source organism: uncultured beta proteobacterium (assembly GCA_903958915.1). Lineage (GTDB taxonomy): Bacteria > Pseudomonadota > Gammaproteobacteria > Burkholderiales > Burkholderiaceae_C > Allorhodoferax. The sequence goes on along the minus strand of CAJBVC010000684.1, from coordinate 4,231 downwards.
TGCGGCCGACGAGCTGGTGATCATTCGCACAGAGGAGTCGCAGGCTGTACCAAGCTTGGGAGCCACCCTGCACGTGACACCGCGTGCCAACCGCGTTCACCACTTTGACGCCGCCAACGGCAAGAGAGTTGACCTATGACCTCCACCCTGCCCCACTGGCCCTACCCGCGCTGGATTGCGCACCGCGGCGCCGGCAAACTGGCGCCTGAAAATACGCTGGCGGCATTTCGTGTCGGGGCCAACTACGGCTACCGCATGTTCGAGTGCGATGTCAAACTCAGCGCCGACGGCATTCCGTTCCTGCTGCACGATGCCTCGCTCAAACGCACCACCAACGCCCGCGCCAAAATTGGCCCAGGCAACAGCGCGACCGCTGGCAAATACCCGTGGGATACCTTGTCGCAACTCGATGCCGGCAGCTGGCATTCTCGCGTCTACGCCGGTGAACCACTTCCCACGCTGGAAGCCATTGCCGCGTTTTGTCTGCGCAATGGGTACTTTCTCAATATCGAGATCAAACCCACGCCCGGGCTGGAGCGGCGCACCGGGGAGGTGGTAGCCCAGTACGCTGCGCGCCTGTGGCAGGGCCAGTCCGTGCCGCCGCTGTTGACATCGTTCGATGCCGATGCCCTGCGCGGCGCGATGGAGACGCAACCCGAACTGCCACGCGGACTGCTGCTGGACACCTTGTCCATGGGGTGGCTGGAAACCGCGCTTACGCTGGAGTGTGTGGCGGTCGTTTGCAATTACGCACTGTGGGACACCAGCAGCGTCACCCAGGCCCATAGCGCCGAGTTGCGCGCCCTGAGCTACACCGTCAATGATGAGTGGGCGGTCGAACATCTCATGGCGCTTGGCACGGACGGCATCATCACCGACCGGGTGGACCTGTTTGGCCCTTCCGACGCCTGAGCCCTTGCTTGTCAAACATGCCACTCACTGCGTCCCGCCGCTCTGCCCGACCCCAAAAGCCCGAACCGGCCGCGGCGCGACTCACCCGCGACGACTGGCTCGATGCAGCATTTCAGGCTGCGGTTGACGGCGGGCTGGGAGCTGTGCGTGTGCTGGTGCTGGCGCAGGTGCTTGGCGTTACGCGGGGTAGTTTTTACTGGCACTTCACCGACCATGCCGAGCTGATTTCCGCCCTGATTGACCGCTGGCATCGCAGCGAACTTGCCGCACTGGCTGCATCCAAAGCGCCCAATGGCCTGGACCCGGTGGCACGCATGCTACAGGTGCTCGACCAATCCATCACGTTGACTGACAAAGACCGGCAAAACGACCGCTTTGAGCAGGCTTTGCGCAGCCATGCGGGCAGCGACGCTGCGGTTGCCGAGTTGCTGGAAGGGATCGATCGCTCACGATTGCAGATGCTGCAGGCCCACTATGTGCGGCTGACCGGCAACGACGATGCTGCACAGGAACTCTCGGCGCTGTTGTACCTCGCCATTGTCGGCAGCCACCAGGCATTGAACCGCCCCGCAGCGGACGCCAGGATGGCCCATTACCTGAAGTCCATTATTGCCAAGCGCCTGGTCCACGCGATTGAAAAACGCCCCGAAGGCTCGAAGGTTCCTTAAGACAAAAGTGGCATTTGCGCATGCTGGCTGTGCGTGAGCAGCTACGAATTTGGTAGCAAATCAGCGGTTCTTCGGGGTGTACCACACCGGTGAAGTCCAGGCCCGCTCCTGAATCGTCTTGGGCACATTGGAGGGGTGTTCGGCACCCAGTTTCAAGGCATCGCGCTGGCTGTAGCGGCAGACCGGGTTTTCCAGCACCCGCACGTAGTAAAACGCCGCCACCGCCGGGTTGAAAGCGGGGTCGCGCCAGGTGGTGGATAGGGACGATGCTCCCTTGTCGGTGGAAATGCTGCAATCGCTCAGGTCGACCTTGGCGCCGTTGTCACGGCAGCGGTGCGTGGCGGGGTCTGGCGCGATGCCGTCCGAGCACGCCACGTCAAACACCTGTTCCTTGGTTTCGTTGCCACTGACCCAGCCCTTGACGATCTGGATGCGCTGCAAGGGCGCGGAATTGGCATCGCGCAAAGCCATCACCAGCAGCGAGGGTGCGGCACCCGCCAAGGCTGGGGTCAGCAGGTCAGCCCCCATGGGCACGCCCTTCTGGTAGGCAAAAGCTACTGCATCGGCACGTGTGTGCAGGTCGGCAGGAAAATCAAACCCGGCAAACAGCCGTGCCCGCACCCGGGTGCCGCTGGTGCCAAACGTTTCCTTGCGCGCCAGCGCATCCCAGATGGCTTCACGGGTGTTCTGTTCGGCCCACACGCCCACCAACCCACCGGGGTTGATGGTCGCGGGCGAGAGGCCCACGACCTTGGCCACCAGCCCGCGCTTGATGCCCAGGCGTTGTTCAGGCGTGGCGTCGTTGACACCGGCATGGCCGTTCCAAGTGCTCTCCTGCGTGTCGCCGGGTGCGCCATTGTGGTTGTCGGTGGAGCCAATGATGCCGAGCTTGTAGGGGTTGAATCCCCACTTGTTTGCATCGACCAGGCCGCGTTTAAGGACGTTGCGCACCATGTCATTGGTGCCAATACAGCGGTTGGAATGCTGCCCGGTTTGCGCATCCACGCTGCTCTCCTCTGGCGTGCACGCCGGAAAGATGTTTTCGAACGCGCATTGTTCGTCGGTAGTGCCCACCCCTAGCGTGCACTCGGAACTGCCCTTGGCCTGAAACACCTCGATCAGCGCGTCGTACTTCGCACGCAGGGCCAGGTTGGCGGCGGTGAGGGGCGTGCCATCGCTGTTGGTGTCGCCAAACATCAGGCCCCAGGAGAAATTGGGATTGTGCGCAATGGTCAGCACCTTGCAATCACCCTTGCATTGCACGTCGAGCCATCGCATCAGGTCTTCCACAAACCCGTCCATGGCCGAAAACACATTGAACGGCACGGCTTCACCCCGAAAGATGACGTTGCGGTGCAACATACCGCCGCGCACCAGCGTAGGACTGTACTCAAAGCCGTTGAAGGTGGTGAAGGTGCCGGGCTGGTAGTGCTCCCTGGCCGCTGCCTGCATCTCCAGCCAGACGCTTTTGCCTCCGTCCAGACAGGCTTTGCCGGTGGCACCGCACATGCGTGCATTGTTCTGCGCCAGCGTGGCGCCTGACTGCTGCAGGTTGGCAAACAGGCGCGGAAAGATCAGCAGCACCTGGTGGCGAATGCCGATGCAATCGAGCGTCCAGTAAGCGGCACCTGCGCGGTCAAAGCAACTGTGCAGTGCACCCATGCCCTCGGCATGGTCGGTGACTGCAGCGAAGTCCAGCGGCGCCATCAGCTTTTGCCAAACGCCCGTGCCGGGCAGCGCGATTTCGCGGCCCTTGGCAAACTCGTACGCCATGCGCGGCCCGCTGCGGGTATCGAAAATGTTGGCATCCAGCGACATCGACGTGTGCACATGGAGGTCGCCAAAATACGCATTGCGCTGCGGGTTGGCCGCGGGCAGGGATTGCGCCACCGCTTTTGCAGACGGCTGCTCATGGGGGCTGCGCAGCTGATTTTCCAGGTACGCAAGCGCAGCCACCGCCGCCAAGGCGAGCACAACCATCAGCGCCAGCAAGCCCAGCGCGGTGTTCTTGGCGATGCGTCGAACGTTCATGGATTCAACCCGCCGTCGTTCCCTTGATGAACGCAACAATCGCCTGCGCAACCTCCACGCCTTTGTCCTCCTGCAGAAAGTGGCCCGCACCACGAGTCACCGCATGCGGTTGATGGGCCGCACCGGGAACCAGTTTCTGGAAGATCTTGGCACCACCTCGCGTGACCGGATCGCGGTTGCTGAACAGGGTGAGAAACGGCTTGTCCCAGCGCTTGAAGACTTCCCAGGCGGCCTCGTTGTTCTCGCGTTCCGGGTCATTGGGGGTGGTCGGTACAAAGCCCGGAAACAGGCGCGCTCCCATCCGATGCGCACGTGTCGGAAAGGGTGCATCGTACGCCGCCACCTCGTGTGGCTGCAAACCCATTGCGCAGCCTTGCTTGACGATGCGCCCAATCGGAAACCAGGGGCTGTAGCGGGCAAACGCACGCCAGTACTTGAACGCCTTGGGCACCTCGCCCACACCCGTTGGCAAGCCGCCATTGGCCACCACCACCCGCTCAAAGCGCTGCGGCGATTCGGCCGCCATGCGCAGGCCAATCAGGGAGCCCCAGTCCTGGCAGAACAGGGTGATGTGCTGCAGATCCAGCGCCTCCATCCAGGCACTCATCCACTGCACGTGG
>CAJBVC010000683.1 GCA_903958915.1 uncultured beta proteobacterium | reverse complement strand
CCTGACCCAGGCCGTTGGCGTGGGGCTGCACAGTGGGCAGCGGGTGGAAATCACCCTGCGGCCGGCGGCGCCCGATACGGGAATTGTCTTTCGGCGGGTGGATTTGCCACAGGTGGTGGACATCGTGATGAGTGCCACGGCGGTGACCGACACGCGTATGGCGTCGACCATTTCCAGCGGCAACGCAAAAGTCTCCACCGTGGAGCACCTGATGTCTGCCTGCGCCGGATTGGGCATCGACAACCTGTACGTGGACATCACGGCCGAAGAGGTGCCGATTCTGGACGGCTCGGCGGCTTCGTTTGTGTTCCTGTTGCAAAGCGCTGGCATCGAACTGCAGAACGCGCCGCGCCGCTTCATTCGGCTGCTAAAGGCGGTGGAGGTGCGCGAGGGCACGGGCGAGAACGTGAAGTGGGCGCGTCTCGAACCGTTCCATGGATTCAAGCTCAAGTTTGAGATCGACTTTCATCACCCCGCAGTGGACTCTTCGGGCCAGTCGGTGGAGTTTGATTTGAGCACCGGCTCGTACGCCCGCGACATTGCCCGGGCTCGCACCTTTGGATTCACCAAAGACGTGGAAATGATGCGCGCCAACGGCCTGGCGCTGGGCGGTGGCCTAGACAATGCCATCGTGATGGACGATTACAAGATTCTCAACGCCGATGGACTGCGCTACGACGATGAGTTCGTCAAGCACAAGATGCTCGACGCGATGGGCGACCTGTACGTCATCGGCAAACCCTTGCTGGCAAGTTTCAGTGCTTTTCGATCCGGCCACGCCCTGAACAACAAGCTGCTACGCGAGCTGCTCGCGCGCAACGACGCCTGGGATGTGGTGACGTTTGAAGATGACAGACTGGCGCCCGCAGGTTTTTCCCAAACGGCTCAGGCCTGGTAGGAGCGACATTTACCATGCTGCTGTTTCGCTGGTTGATGTTGCTGATGTTGCTGGGCACGGTGGTGTGCTTCATGTTCTATATTGGCACCGGCCAGCAGCGATTCAAGCGCTACGGCTTGAAGACCCTCCAATGGACCCTGATCGCCGCGTTTGGCTTCTTTGGCGTTCTGGTTCTTGAGCGTATCGCGTAGCGCGTCTTTGGTGTTTTAGCCCGGCGCAATGCCAGGCATTTGCAATTGGCACCTCGATTTCCTCCGTTCGTCGCACAGCGCGAGCAATTTTTTTGCAAACGCGGTATCGTCGCCGGTCTTTCCTTGCAACTACTGCTATTCAAACGTATGAACAGTTCCTTGGCACCTCATCCGCCTCGCGCCATGTGGCGCCGCAAAGCAACCTGGGTCGTCCTTATGGTGCTACTGGCTGCTGCGGGTGTTGCAGCATTTGCGCTGCAGAAGAATGAAAAAACCAAGACGGGCGATGCGGACAAGAAGGACTCGGCGCCGGTGGTGCTGGAGTTTGCGCCCGGTGATGTAGCGCTGGTACAGGTGCAGGCATTGGCACGGACGGTTCCAGTGTCGGGATCGTTGGCGCCGTTGACCCAGGCGCTGGTGAAGTCGACCGTCGCTGGCGAAGTGCGTCGGGTGCTGGTGCGCGAAGGCGAGGCGGTTCGCCAAGGCATGGTCGTTGCCGAGATTGACACTACCGATGCCCGCTCCCGTCTGGACGCTGCATTGGCGGACCAGGCCGAGCGGCGCGCGCGGCTGGCGATTGCAGTACGCAACCGCGACACCAACCAGACCCTGCTCAAGCAAAACTTCATTTCACAAAACGCTTTTGATCAGTTGTACAGCACCTTTCAGGGCAGTGAGGCGGCAGTCCAGTGGTCGGATGCGCAGGTGAAACTGGCGCGCAAGGCCATCGACGATGCCGTGGTGCGCGCGCCGATTTCCGGCCAGGTGGCCAAGCGCATGGTCAATGGTGGTGAGCGTGTGTCGCCCGAAGCACCTATTCTGTCTATCGTGGATCTGGCCCGCATGGAACTGGAAGCGACGGTGCCAGCCGCCGAGGTGGCCGCCATTGCCGTCGGGCAGGCGGTGCAATTCCAGGTCGATGGCCACGGAATTCGGCAGTTCTCCGGCCGGGTGGAGCGCATCAATCCGGTCGCCGAGGCCGGTTCGCGCGCCATCAAGTTGTTCATTTCTGTTCCCAACGCTGATGGATCACTGCGCGGTGGCATGTTCGCGCAGGGGAGCGTCACCCTGGCAAAGAGCACCAACTTGCCTGTCATCCCGGCCGGTGCCGTGTTTGAAGAGGCTGGCCAGTCCTATGTTTTTACCGTAGAAGACGGAAAACTGGCCAAACGCCCGGTCGGATTGGGACAGCGTGACGAGGCGACTGCGATGGTCGCGGTGGCACAGGGATTGTCGCCCGGTGTGCCAGTGGTGCGCATTCGCATGAATGGGCTCAAGGCCGGTGCGCCTGCCATCGTGCGGCAAGCGCAACCCCCGTCTGAACCTTCCAAGCCAGCCTGAGTGATGGCTTCGGGCACGCGCCCCCACTGCCACGGAGACACCCATGTGGATTACCAAAACCAGTATTAACCAGCCCGTCTTTGCCACCATGGTCATGCTGGCGCTGATGCTGCTAGGCATCATTTCCTACTCGCGCCTGGGGGTCGAGCAGATGCCGGACGTGCAGGTGCCAGGTGTATGGATGCAGGTGCGCTATCCCGGTGCTTCACCAGAGCAGGTCGAGGCCGATCTCATGAAGCCGCTGGAAGAGGCGGTCAACACCATCACCGGTGTGCGCAACATCATCACCAACTGCTTTGAAGGACGCGCCGAGTTGTGGGTGGAGTTTGAACTCTCCACCAAAATGGAAAAGGCAGTGCAGGACGTGCGCGACAAGGTAGCACAGATACGCCCCGGGTTTCCGCGCGACGCCAAAGATCCGCTGATCGTGCGGGGCAATTTTGACGAAGGTGCGCCTACCTCCACATTTGCAGTGCTGTCCAAAACCCGCAGTCTGCGCGAACTATCGACCTTCGCCGACCAGCAGATCGTCAAGCGACTGCAGGGCGTGTCGGGCGTGGGGCTGGTCAACGTCGGAGGCTCGGTGCAGCGCCAGGTGCAGATTCGCCTGCAGCCACAGCAGTTGCTTGCCTACCGGGTTGGTATTGACGAGGTGATGCGCGCGATCCGCGAAGTCAACCAGGATTTGCCGGCCGGGTCGTTGCGCACCGATCAGGCCGAGCAGCTGGTGCGGGTGGAAGGCAAGTTGAAGAGTGTGGAGGCGTTTCGCAAGATCATCGTGGCCCGTCGCGCCGGGGCTCCAGTGCTGCTCGAGCAGGTTGCCGCAGTCAGTGATGGCGAGCGTGAGGAGCAAAGCATCGGGCGCATTAACGGCCAGCCGGCCCTTACCATCAATGTCTTCAAGACGCAGGACGCCAATCTGGTGGCAGTCGGAGACGAGGTCGCCAAAGCCATGGCCCAGCTGCGCAAGGAGTTGCCTTCCGATGTGGAGATTCGG
>CAJBVC010000682.1 GCA_903958915.1 uncultured beta proteobacterium | reverse complement strand
TGCCCGTTGCCAATGCGGTGTTGCAAAGGGATGCGCCACTGCCAACCGGCACGGTGCGCAGTGGAACGCGTGTACGGCAATAGCTGGCTGGCCGATTCGCAGGGCACGGCCAGGGCGCGGTCACAGGGCAACCAATGCGACCAGTCCTCATAACCGGTCTTCAGAGCCCCTTCGATAAGCAACGCCCGCAGACCCGAGCAATCGATGAACAGGTCACCTTCGATGCGTTCGCCGTTTTCCATGATGACCGCATCGACAAACCCGTCCGCCTCGCGCTGGCTCACTCGCACGATCTTGCCCTCGGTGCGCATGACGCCTTGCATCTGGAACTTTGCGCTCAGGTACTTGGCAAAAAGACTGGCATCAAAGTGGTAGGCGTAATTGATCTCTGCCAGCGGAGAGTTCTCCACTTCCATCGTTGGTGGCATAAACTTGTTGCCGCGCGATGCCATGTGCGAAATAGAGTATTCCTCAATGTAAGGCGCCTTTCCAAGTTGGCGCATCTTGTGCCAGTACTGCGCAAATTTGACGGCACCAAGATCTTTGCCGATGCCGCCAAATCCGTGCATGTAGCGGTCACCCAACTTGCCCCAGTTGACAAACTCGATCCCGAGCTTAAACGTACCCTGGGTCGCAGCAAGAAAATCAGCCTCATCCAGACCCACGGTCTTGTTAAACAACTTGATCATGGGAATGGTGGCCTCGCCAACTCCCACGATACCGATTTCGTCGGACTCCACGACGCGAATCGTGTAACGGTCACGCAACGCCGTGGAAAGGGTTGCCGCCGTCACCCAGCCGGCGGTACCACCGCCGACAATAACAATGGTTTTCAATGGTGTGTTTTGCATAGCATCTCCAGAAGAAGGAAGAGGTTAGCAAAAAAAATCCCTGCAAACCGAGGCTTACAGGGATTAATCGTTGCGCTTCCTCAAAGACCGGTGGGATAGCAGCACAAGCGCTGCCATACCATCGTCAAACCAATCAGAACTTGTAGTTCAGACCCATCAGGTACGTCTTGCCGTAGGCGGTTTTCTGAGTCGTTTCGCCCGTCTTGGGGTTGTACTGTTCAAACTCGGTATTGTTGATATTGTTGGCTTGCAACAATACCGACAATCCCTTGAGGTAGCCCGTATTGAACTCATACCCAGCCTGGAGGTCGGTCACCGACTCGCCGCGCACATAGGTGAGCGCGCGCTGGTCGTTGGTCACGTCAATCACAGCACCCAGGAAGTCAGAACGACGACGCTGTGAAACAGCAAATTGCCAGCCGTTCGCTTCGTAGTAGAACTTCATGTTGATCACGTCTTTTGACAGGCCGGGCATGGGCAACTCGGACACATCACCAGCACCACCGTTGGTGGCAAACGAGGCACTGGGGATCGACACCGAGCTATTCGTGGACGAATAGTTCAACTGGGCGCCGAAACCATCGAGTTGCTTGGCCATCATCGAGAATGGCAGCGAAGCGGCCAACTCATAGCCAGAAATCTTGCCGCCCGTGCCATTGCGTGCAATGGTCAAGATACCTTGCGTCGAGCCATTGGGCGGCAGAGCAGTCTTGGACGTTACATAGGGCTTGAAGTCGAACGCCTGGCCGGTCTTATAAATGAACGAATTCAGATCCTTGTAGAAGCCGGCAACGCTGAAGTAGCCCTTCTTACCGAAATAGCGCTCATAGGAAAGATCTGCAGAATTGGCGCGGAATGGTTCGAGGTTGATATTGCCGCCGTCACCCTTCAGAATCGCCGCACCACCGGTACCATCTACACCAAAGGAAAAGCCAGGGCGCATATCGCTCATGTTCGGGCGCGACATGACCTTGGCCATACCCACACGAACCACCTGATCGGCACCCACATTGAACGACAGGTTCAGGCTGGGATTAAAGTCGGTGTAGGTCTTGCCACCACCGACGACATTTGCCGGGCAAGTCGCGGCGGTGTTACCCACGCACAACGACGAGTCGAGGCTGTAACCGGACGATGACTGGTCGGTATTGACCATCTGTACGCCGAAGTTACCCACATAGGACAAGCCCATGACTTCGCCGTCGAGGTCTGCCTTGGCGAAACTGGTGGTCACCTTCTCGGTCACGTTCCAGTTCTTGGCCCAAATGGGAGAGTCCACTTTCGGGGCCACGTCGTAAATGCTTCCCACCGTACCGGCCGGATTAAACGACAGAATCGGGATGCCAGAGACCGAAGTCACCACCGAACCGCCGGGCATCGCAGCGCCGGCATACGGATCGGAACTGCCACGAATCACAAGGCGGCCTTCGTTGGCGGCACTTTCCTTGGAGCGCTTGGAATAGTTCACACCCAATTCAACCGCCGCGACGGGACCGAAGCTCCATGGCGTCTTGCCGGAAACACGGAACGAGTCGAGCTTGTCTTCCACCGTCGGCTGCGCCACATAACCAGCTTGCGGCGTATCTTCAGCGCGGATACGGACCGTGCCGTCCGACTTGGTGTCGCCGCTCCAACCGAACACATCGGTCAGCTTGATGATGGATGCGTCTGCATAGTTAACACTGCTGGAAAACTTGGGGAAAGACCCACCACTGGTAAATCCGGTCCAAGACAAGGTTCCACCCGCCGCGTTACCCGGCAAACCCGCTGTCGTTTCAAGGCGACCACCAGTACGCAGACTTCTGGAATGACCCAAATCGGCAATAGCGCTCCAGCCGCCGAGCTTGAACTTGTTATTCCAACCGTAGGATTCAAACTCGTCGTTTTCACCATAGATGTGGTTACGAATACTGCCCTTCCAGTTATCGATAGTGCCAGTTTCGGCGAAACCAGCGGCATTTACGGTAGCAGCAGTCAACTTGCTGGGCTTGTCATAGCAAAAGTTGCCAAGGTCACCCGGGCAATTGGCAGCCACGTTGGCTTCAATACCTGTGGCCTTGTTAAAAGTGCTGCCCTTGGACGAGAAGAAATCAATGGTGCTTTCAAAGTCTTTGCTAGGCTTGAACTGCAACACGGCCATCAAACCTTTACGCTCCTGATCGGTCTGGGCAATATCGCCACCAAAACCACCGGGCACAGTTACGTTCTTACCCTGCCACTGACGGTCAAAAGTCCAGCCACCCCAATTGTTGGGATTGCCAGCCGCGGCGCCGTGCTCTTGCATTTGGGTGAACCCCAAGGCAATACCAATGGTGCGGTCCATAAACTGGTCGACGTAAGAAACCGACTTGCGATCGCCATTACCCTCGTCCTGGCCCGTGCTGATGCCAGTGCGCTGCTTGCGCAGGTTGGCAGAAATCGTCCGCGTCTTGAAGTCAAGAGGACGCACGGTACGCATGTCAATAGTGGAAGCCAGGCCCTGACCCAATAGGCCGGCGTCCGGAGTCTTGTAGATCAGCACCGAACTCAGCAACTCTGAGGGAAACTGATCAAACGAAGCACCGCGCGCATCGCCAGCAGTAGCCTGCTCGCGGCCATTGAGCAGAGCGCCGTTGAAATCGGGCGACATACCGCGAACGCTGACATCCGATGCCTTACCAGTAGTGCGGTTACGCTGCGCAGAAACGCCTGGCAAACGTGCGATGGACTCGGCAATGCTGTTGTCTGGCAACTTGCCAAGATCTTCCGACGACACGGCTTCAACGATATTCTCTGAGCCCTTCTTGACCGAAATCGCGCTCTCGATAGCAGCACGAATACCGGTCACGGTCACTGTGCTCAACGTGCTGTCTTGCGCGTGCACATTTCCCGCAGCCATCAGCAAGACCGCGCAGCCCAGGGCTACGGGCGCAAGCTTGAATGCAGAGCCTTGCGCAGCAGGTGCTTTGCTGCGCGTGAATTGAGTAGTTGTCATTGATTGAATCTCCGAGGGGTCGTGAAAACCATGAGCCATGGGCACATTGAGAATGCCCACTTCGCATGGCTGGCGAATAATTACCCTACGTTTGTATCAAAACAAGATATTTTGGAACATAGGCGTAAACCCTAAACCATCATCAGAATGACCAGATTTTTGCGCGCGTTTTGGGTTTTCTGCAACAAATCCGGGCACTTGACGCGATTCTTACAGCGTGCAAACCTCCGCACCCCCACTTACCATGTACCAAAACTACATGATCCGTCTTCCAGACATCGCCATTCCTGTAGTCGACTATGCGTAACCGATGCGTAACAACGAGACTTTGTTGTTTTACTAGTTCTCAAAATCAGCGTCTACCTATGTCACCTTGTGCACCTAGGGTATTCGGGTTTACACAGGCTCGACTCACAAAAACTCTGGGTACACTGCAGTGTTGTTTGACTACATCCACAAAACACGCATCGGGAAATCGGAGGTTTTTCGAGTTTTTCTGATGAAGGAGTTACCAGATTGACACAGGACTATCCCAGATTGCTGGGTGACATTGGCGGAACCAATGCGCGCTGGGCTTGGCAAAAAGACGCCAATGCACCATTGGAGTGCATTGAAGTATCTCCCTGCAGCGCCAGTGCATCCTTGCGCGACTCCGCGAGCAGTTATTTGGCTCGGCACAGTTTGGATCAGCCGCGGGTGGCAAGCATGGGCATTGCCACTGCCGTGGTCGGCGACTTGGTCGAGTTCACCAACAACCAATGGTCGTTTTCGATCACGGAATTCAAGGCTGCCCTGAAGATTCAACGTTGCCTGGTGATCAATGACTTCACCGCATTGGCTCTGAGCCTGACAGCCCTGGGACCCACCGACCTGAAACTTTTCGGCGGCGGACCGCCGGCAGTCAATGCTCCTCTGGCACTGATTGGCCCGGGCACTGGCCTGGGGGTATCCGGACTGTTCCCGAATGGTCGGGGAGGTTTTGTGCCAATCAGTGGTGAGGGTGGGCATGTCACGCTGGCCGCGACGGACGCACTGGAAGCAGCGGTACTCAACCACCTACAACGACAATGGGGGCATGTGAGTGCCGAGCGCGCATTGTCTGGCCCGGGCTTGGTGAATCTCTACCAGGCGCTTTGCGTTGTAGAGGGTTGTGCGGCACAAGACCTTCGACCCGAGGATATCAGCGCAGCGGCGTTGGCGGCCAACGACCCTGTGTGCCAGAAGACGGTGCACTTGTTCACCAGTTTCCTGGGGAACGTGGCCGGCAATCTCGCGCTGACGCTGGGCGCGCGCGGTGGCGTTTACCTTGGTGGTGGCATTGTGCCGCAACTCGCAGGCGCTTTTGACAGTGCGCTGTTTCGGCGCAAGTTCGAGGACAAGGGACGGTTTGGAGCCTATCTGCACCCGATCCCGGTGTGGCTTATCACCGCCAGCACGCCTGCACTGCTGGGTGCGTCGAGGGCGCTGGACCTCCTACCAGAATAAAACCAGCCAACCATGCCCTACAGCCATTTTGAGCGTCCACGTCTGCTGGCTGACATTGGCGGCACTTATGCGCGCTTTACGCTGGAGGTGGCGCCAGGTGTGATGGAACGCACGCTATCGCTCCAGTGCCAGGACCATGCCGATTTTTATTCGGCAGTCATGTCTTACCTGGCCCAGATTCCGGCTGAAGTCGCTGCTTCCCTGCGCAATGCCGCAGTGGCGATTGCGACCCCCATTGCGGGCGACCTGGTGCGCATGACCAATTACCACTGGCAATTCAGCATCGAGCAGATGCGCCAGCGCCTGCAGTTTGACAACCTGGTGGTGGTCAATGACTTCACGGCACTGGCTATGGCGCTGCCGAGTTTGCTGCCGCACCAGCGTCGCCAGGTGGGCGGCGGAAGCATCGAAGCACGTAGTGTGGTGGGTCTCATTGGCGCAGGTACCGGGCTGGGGGTTTCGGGCTTGATTCCAGCCAATGAGGGCTGGATCGCGCTGGGCACAGAAGGGGGTCATACCAGCTTTGCGCCGCGCGACGAGCGCGAGATGGACATCCTGCGCTTCGCCTGGAAGGAGCATTCCCATGTGTCTTTCGAGCGCCTGGTATCGGGGCCAGGCATCGAGTTGATCTACCGGGCCCTGGCCCATCGCAAAGGTGTGCCTGCAGCCCTGCTTCCTGCCGCCGAGATTACCCGGCGTGCGATCGAGGCGCAAGACCCGTTGTGCCGGGAAACCATTGACGTCTTCTGTGCAGTTCTGGGTACGGCCGCTGGCAACCTCGCGGTCACCCAAGGTGCCTTTGGTGGTATCTACATCGGCGGGGGCATTGTTCCGCGCCTGGGCCACGCGTTTGATCAATCTGGATTTCGGGAGCGTTTTGAAGACAGGGGGCGTTTCAGTGACTACATGAAGCGCATACCCACATTTGTGGTCACATCGGGTGACGCCACGTTGGTGGGATCCTCCATCATTCTGTCAGCCCAACTGCGTGGTCTGGACGCAGCAGAAGGTTCTGCGCTCCTGAGCCAGATCCAGCGTGTGCGCAGCAGCCTTTCGCCGGCGGAACAGCGCGTTGCTGACCAGGTGTTGGCCCACCCGCGCTCCACCGTGAACGATGCCATCGCGGCCATTGCCCGCGCCGCTGAGGTGAGCCAGCCGACCGTCATCCGGTTTTGCCGATCGCTCGGATGTGAAGGTTTGTCGGACTTCAAGATGCGGCTGGCGTCCGGCCTCACGGGAACCATTCCCATCATGCACACCCAGGTCACCAGCAACGACGGCATGCTGGAACTGGGTGCCAAAGTGCTTGGCAATACCGCCGCGGCGGTGCTACAGGTGCGCGACCATCTCAACCGTGACACCATTGACAAGGCCATCAAGCTCATTTCCGATGCCCAGCGCGTGGAGTTTTACGCGGTGGGTCACTACAGCGTGGTCGCTGAAGACGCCCAGCTCAAGTTTATGCGGCTCGGTGTTCCATCAAGTGCCTATACGGTGCCGCGTATGCAGTTGCTGGCATCCAACTTGTTGACCCCGACCACCGTGACGGTGGTCATCAGCAGCAGCGGGCGCATCCACGAACTGCTGGACGTCGTTGAAAAGGCCAAGGAACGCGGATCGGTTGTGATTGCCATCACGGCTGGACAGTCGCCACTGGCACGCAAAGCGGATCTCGCCCTGATCGTCGATCACGTGGAAGACATCGCCACGCAGGTTCCTATGGTCAGTCGCATCTTGCACTTGCTCATGATCGACATCCTGGTGGTAGGCGTGTCGATGCGCCGAGGTACCCACAACCTGCCCGAACTGGGTGCCAATGCCAGCGTGGCCATGGACGAGACCCGTCCGACCCCAGCCGGCGCCAACCGTACCGGACTGGGCATAAGCGCGGCTGGCGATTTGGCGCAGCTCACTTCCCACGCTCGATAAACCTATTGGATATTTCTCATGATGCACGTACCCTACCGTGACACGGTCCGCCTCGTAAGCTCGTTGGTGCTGGCCACTTTTTTGAGTGGCTGCGGCGGTGGCGGTGGAGGGACCAGTGCACCAGTCGTTATCAATCCGCCGGCGGATAACGGCAGCGCATTGGCGGTGCCAGATCTTGGCGCTGTGGCAGTAGGCGCTACGTCGAGTGCACTTGCGCCAGGCTGGATGCGCGGCGCGTTCATGGAAATCTATGTGCGTGGCTACATGGACAGCGACGGCGACGGTAAGGGTGACCTCAAGGGTCTTGTCAGCAAACTCGACTACCTGAAGGACCTGGGTATCCGTGGCATCTGGCTGATGCCGGTCACCGACAGCGCCGACCGCGACCACGGCTATGCGGTGAAGAACTACCGCGCCATCGAGGCGGACTACGGCAGCATGGCCGACTTTGACCTGTTGCTGGCAGAGGCCCACAAGCGAGGCATTGGCGTCATCATGGATTACGTCATCAACCACAGTGCCGTTGAACATCCCTTGTTCCGCAACTCGGCGTCGTCTGCCACCAACGCGCAGCGGGACTATTTTGTCTGGCAGACCAGCAAACCCTCCGGCTGGAGCATTTACGGCACCGACCCCTGGTATTCGGGCGGTGGTGGCTACTATTTCGCCGGCTTCTGGTCTGGCATGCCCGACTTCAATTGGAAGAATGGCAAGGTGGAGGAGTTCCACCAGGACAACCTGCGTTTCTGGCTCAACAAAGGTGTGGATGGCATGCGATTCGATGCCGTTGGCAACCTGGTGGAAAATGGCCCTGCTGCCTGGGAAATCCAGCCCGACAACCATGCCATCATGGGACGCGTCCAGCAGACCTTCGACAACTACCAGCAGCGCTACATGGTGTGTGAGGTGCCCGCAGCGTCGCAGGCATTTGCAGCCAGTACTTCCTGCGGCAGTGCCTTCGCGTTCGATCTGATGGGCTCCATCGTCGGCGCCGCCAAGGGCCAGGCGGCGAGTATCCAGACCCTCAGCCAGTATTTCGCCTCTGCTCCACCCACGATGGCCACGCTGGTCTCCAACCACGACCGCTTTGCCGGCGACCGTCTCTGGAGCCAGGTGCAGGGCGACACAGCACGTTACAAACTTGCCGCGGCCAGTTATCTGCTGCTGCCCGGCACACCCTTCATTTACTACGGTGAAGAGGTTGGCATGGATG
>CAJBVC010000681.1 GCA_903958915.1 uncultured beta proteobacterium | reverse complement strand
GTGCTGGGCGGCGGCCCGAATCGCATCGGGCAGGGCATCGAATTTGACTATTGCTGCGTGCACGCTGCGCTGGCGATGCGCGAAGACGGGTACGAGACCATCATGGTCAACTGCAACCCTGAAACCGTTTCGACCGACTATGACACCTCGGATCGGTTGTACTTTGAGCCGCTGACCCTGGAAGATGTGCTGGAAATCGTGGACAAGGAAAAGCCCCTGGGCGTGATCGTGCAGTACGGCGGCCAGACGCCGCTCAAGCTCGCGCTGGACCTGGAGGCCAATGGCGTGCCCATCATCGGCACCAGCCCCGACATGATCGATGCTGCCGAAGACCGCGAACGGTTCCAGAAGCTGCTGCACGAACTGGGTTTACGCCAACCGCCCAATGCCACGGCGCGCACCGAACCTGAAGCACTGGAAAAGGCGGCCACGCTGGGATACCCACTGGTGGTGCGCCCCAGCTATGTGCTGGGTGGCCGGGCCATGGAGATCGTGCACGAGCAGCGGGATCTGGAGCGTTATATGCGCGAAGCCGTGAAGGTGAGCCACGATTCGCCGGTGCTGCTGGACCGTTTCCTGAACGATGCCATTGAATGTGATGTGGATTGCGTGCGCGACGACACGGGCGCCACTTACATCGGTGGCGTGATGGAGCACATCGAACAGGCCGGCGTGCACAGTGGCGACTCGGCCTGCTCCATTCCGCCGTACAGCCTGTCGGCAGACACCGTGACAGAAATCAAGCGCCAGACCGCTGCGATGGCGCGGGCGCTCCATGTGGTCGGCTTGATGAATGTGCAGTTTGCCATTCAGAACATCGATGACCAGGATGTGATCTACGTGCTCGAGGTCAACCCGCGCGCGTCCCGCACCGTGCCGTTTGTCAGCAAGGCCACTGGTGTCCAGCTGGCCAAGGTGGCGGCACGCTGCATGGTCGGGCAGTCCCTCGCTGCGCAAGGCATACGCCATGAGGTGACGCCACCGTATTTCAGCGTCAAGGAGGCGGTGTTTCCCTTCGTCAAGTTCCCGGGCGTGGACACCATCTTGGGCCCGGAGATGAAGTCCACCGGTGAAGTAATGGGCGTTGGCAAGACCTTTGGCGAGGCATTTGTCAAGTCGCAGCTCGGTGCCGGTGCCAAGATTGCGCGGTCCGGCAAGGTGTTTATCTCGGTCAAGCAAAGTGACAAGCCGCGCGCGGTGGAGATCGCGCGCAAGCTCCATGACCAGGGCTTTACGCTGGTGGCTACCAAAGGCACAGCGGCCTCCATCAACGCCACCGGCGTGCCGTGTGCAGTGGTCTACAAGGTGACCGAGGGGCGCCCGCACATCGTGGACATGATCAAGAACGAGCCGCTGGCCATGGTCATCAACACGGTGGAGGAGCGTCGCAACGCGATTGCCGATTCGCGCCAGATTCGCACGTCGGCGCTGCTGGCGCGGGTCACCACCTACACCACCATTGCGGGTGCAGAAGCCGCTGTGGAAGGCATGAAGTACCTCGACCACCTCGATGTGATCTCGGTGCAGGAGATGCACGACCAACTGCACGACCAACTATTGGCATAATCCAACCTCGCTTTTCTTCTCCGGGACAGTGCGGCGCATTGGCGTTGTACTGTCCTTGTTACTTTTGAACCCTGATCAACTGCTATGGCAACCATTCCCATCACCAAGCGCGGCGCTGAAATGCTCAAGGCCGAGTTGCACAAACTCAAGACCGTGGATCGCCCCTGGGTCATTAATGCCATTTCAGAGGCCCGTGCGCAGGGCGACCTGAGCGAAAACGCCGAATACGAAGTGGCCAAGGATCGTCAGGGCTTTATTGAGGGCCGCATTCAGGAGGTGGAAGGCAAATTGTCGGCGGCACAAATCATTGACACCTCGGAACTCGATGCCGGGGGGCGTGTGGTATTTGGTGCTACCGTAGAACTCGAGGAAGAGTCCAGTGGCGCACGGGTGACCTACCAGATCGTCGGCGAGGACGAGGCCGACATCAAGTTTGGCCGCGTCAATATCGGTTCTCCCATTGCCCGTGCTTTGATTGGCAAGGAAGAAGGCGACTCGGTCGACGTGCAGGCGCCCGGGGGTGTCAAGACGTTCGAGATCGTGGCAGTGCAGTACCTCTGATGGCATCACACTGGCTGCACAACCTGCCACAGTGGATGGCCGCTGCATGGTGGGGGAGTCTCAGCACGGTGGGGTTTTTTGTCGTCCCGATGCTGTTTGCGCATCTTCCCAGCCCGGCAATGGCCGGAACCATGGCCGGTCATCTGTTTTCGGCCCAAACCGCCGTGTCGACCTTCTGTGGCATGGTACTGCTGTTGATTTTCAGGTCAAACAGAGTGCCAGGGCTTGCG
>CAJBVC010000680.1 GCA_903958915.1 uncultured beta proteobacterium | reverse complement strand
CCAGATTGGCGCCACCCTTTTGGTCGTTGGCGACCTGGTTGAGCGATTTGAGGTACGGCAGCAGCGCCAATCCCTGGCGAGCGGTAATCAACGCATCACCCGGTTGGAGCAGGTCATTGTGAATGATGCTTTGGTAAAGATCCGGCAGCGGGTCTTTCGGGTCGAGCGCACGGGCACGCGCGAGTGCAAACAGCGCATCGCCCGTGCGTCCTTGCTGGTAGTAAGCAATGGCCAGCAGCGTTTGCGCGCGGGCATAGCGGGGCTCGATCAGCGTGGCAGCCAGCAATTGCTGTGTTGCCGCCTCCGTGTTGCCTGCTTTGAGCTCGACCAGTGCCAGCCCGGTCAGGGCCACAAAATCGTCTGGCCGATCCGTAAGTGCCTGCTGGAACGCGCTTCGGGCGGCATCCAGTCGGTCGGAAAATGCCTCGAGCGTGCCGAGTTCGGCCAGAAAACCTGCACCTAGCGGGTCCAGCGACAGGGCGCGGGTCAAGCTGGCGCGTGCCTGCGCAACGTCTTCACGCTCGGTCTGAATGACGCCCAAGCCATGCCAGGCGCGTGCAGCAGCGGGGTCGCCAGCGATAGCGCCCCGGTACGCTGCCGTGGCGGCGGTGGCGTTACCTTCCAGTCGCTCCAGTTCGCCTTCTGCCAGCATCAGTTCAGTGGACTGCGGTTTGCCGCCACGTGCCGCCATTAGCGCCTCTCGGGCTGCAGGTATTTCGTCACGGGCAAGCAACAGTCGGGCGCGCCAGATATCGAACCGTTCTTCGGTCGGGTATTTTCTGGCACCTTGCACCAAAGCGCTGATTGCAGCGTCGAAGTCTCCCTCCTGGACCAGGAAGTCGGAGAGCAGAAGCGCCGCACTGGCCGGGGCAACCGCCGACAGTGCCAGTTGCTGTACGGTTCGACGTGCAGTGGCCAGATCACCGGTCGCAAAAGGTGCAATCACATCCGGCATACCCGCAAGATCGGGGTACCGCTGGATATTCACAACAAAGCTGCTGACCCACTGCACACGGTCACGTGGGCGGACCAGGACCGTCTTTACTGGTGCCACACCTTTTTGGGCACGCCCCTGTTCCCCCGCATCGATGTTGACGCTGCCTGCCTCGTTGGACAAAAGCACTTGTCCCGACAGCACGGTCAATGTGGAGGTGCCATCCTCGTCTACCACCAGTTCCCAATCGGTGCCGCGAATGGCGGCTAGGGCAGAGGGGGTCTGCACTGTCAACTTGTCAGGAACATTTTTTGACTGCGTCCAGGAGCGCCCCGAATTCTGTTGCAACTGGGTGGCACGCGCCGCACCGTCGCTGACCTGCTTTATCTCAATCATGCTGTTGGCCGCCAGCCGCACTTGCGTCTGGTCTGCCAGCAGCACCGACATACGGCTCGAGTCCAACGTGCGCACCGACGCGCCAGCGGCGAGTTGCTGGTTCACCACGGCTTCGCGCCAGGTTCGCTCCTTGACGCCAAGGGTTTCGCCCTTGCCCTGGACGCTGACAATCTCTGCACCACCCGGTAGCGGGGCAGCTTGAACCTGTAGTGCTGCAACACACAGCAAGAGCCAAGCCAGCGGCGCCAACAAACGCGCAAAGCGGATAGACAGAGGCACTATCATCATGGTCTCCTGGAGCTTCAGGATCATTCTACGGCCTGTGCTAAGGTGCCTGGAAGATGCAGAAATCAATTCGTTCATCGACATGAAACTCACTAACCTCCGCGCACTGGTGGTTCGCTTGCCTGTGACGGCGACGGTATTGATTGCTGCGTGCTGGTGGATCGTTGCCACGTTGATGACGCTTGCTCCGGCATGGCAGCAACTTGAGCTCAAACTGCTGGACAAGCTGATTGTGACATCGGCGCCGAACAAAACCAATTTGCCCATCACGATAGTCGGCATTGACGCGGAGTCCATCGCCAAGCTGGGCTTGCAATTACCATGGCCGAGGGACTTGTATGCCGAGTTACTCGAAAAACTGACCGCAGATGGGGCCATCCTGGTGGCTTTTGACGTGCTATTTGCCGAGCCTTCTGCCCTTGGGCAGAAGGACGATCAGAGCTTTGCGCAGGCGATAAGGAAGGCCAGTGGCGTGGTTCTGGTGGCCGATCGGATTTACAGAGAGACCGCGACCACAAGCCAGTTTCAGCGGGTGGATCCGCTGCCAATGTTTCTGGAGGCTGGCGCGGAAATTGGTCTGGGACTTGTTCCGCTGGATCCGGATCTTGTAGCTCGCCAGGTACCCGTATCGAGTGATTCATTCTGGCGCTCCGTAGTTTTGCGGCTGATGCGCGACCACCCGGAGCTGACGCCCAATCTGGCGCTTGAACCAGGCCAATACATTCGCTACGTTGGAGGTAATCGCACTTTTCAGTACGTGTCCTTCCACGAAGTGATCGACGCCCCAAGTCCAATCCCTCAAGGTTTTTTCAAGGACCAGATGGTGCTTGTCGGGTTTGCCGGCAAGGCGTCTGCCACCGCGCAAAGTGCGCAGGCCGACTTGTTTCACACGCCTTTTCTGGCCGGCACCGGTGGCCTGATGCCAGGTGTCGAGTTGCACGCCAACCTGATCGAGACTTCGCTCAATCGGACTGCTATTGCGGCAGTTCCACAGGGAGTTGTGGCGCTGCTGTTGGCGCTTGCGGCGATCGCCTGTGCCAGGGCCATGCGCAACTGGCGACCGATTCAAAGTGCGCTGTGGAGTACCTTCATTGCTGCCGCTGTGGGCGCGCTGGCCTGGGAGTCGATGACACGATGGAACCTCTGGCTGCCGTCAGCCTCTGTCCTGACCCTGATCGCCATGCTGTACATCAGCCTGGGCGGACGCTCCTACCTTCTTGAGCAAGCCAGGCGCGCGGAAATCACCCGCGCATTCTCACTCTACGTGACACCCCAAGTGGTGGCACACATGATTGCGCACCCTGAGCAAATGAAGCTCGGGGGTGAACGCCGCAATATCACGACACTCTTCACCGATCTGGCCGGCTTTACGTCGGTCTCGGAGGCATACTCGCCCGAGAAAGTGGCACAGCTGTTGAATCGCCACTTCACCGCGATGACCGATATAGTGTTGGAGCACCACGGCACCGTGGTGACCTTCATTGGCGACGCTATCATGGCATTCTGGGGAGCACCGCTGGACGATGAGGCGCAGGCGCATCGTTGCGTTGCCGCCGCCATTGCCATGCAGAGGGGCATGCAGGCCATGCGTTCGGACTTTGCAAAGGAAGGTCTGCCCCCCATCCACATGCGCGTCGGCATTCATAGTGGCTCCGCCGTGGTGGGTAACCTGGGTTCGGCAAAGCGGTTTGACTACACCGCCATTGGCGACGATGTCAATCTCGCGGCCCGCCTCGAGGGCGCCAACAAACGCTACGGCACCGAAATTCTGGTGAGCGGACAAACCGTTGAACGGGTCGGCGCAGCGATTCGCTTTCGGCCCATTGACCGGGTCATTGTCAAAGGAAAGAGCGTGGCAGTAGAGGTGTTCACACCGTGCGATGATGCCCAACTTATCGACTGGACGACCCAAGCGATGGCACTGTTTCGCACGCAGCAATGGGACGCTGCCAGCGCAATTCTTGAAGAGTTGTTGTTGGTGCACCCGGACGACACGGTAGCGGCGCTGTACATGCAGCGCATAGCGATGTATCGAAAGACACCCCCTGGGGAAAAGTGGGATGCTTCGGTGGAGCTCGAGAAATGATGTGTTCGTT
>CAJBVC010000679.1 GCA_903958915.1 uncultured beta proteobacterium | reverse complement strand
GTGATTGCGTCAGCCCATGCGGGCGAGTAAGGTTTCCATGTCCTTGAGCATGTGCTCCAGACCAGCCTGTTGTGCCTCGTCGGGTTTCATGCGGGCTTGCAATTCCTGCTCCATGAAACACACCGTCATGCGCAGGTAGGTGCTGTCGAGCGCCTTGCGAACCGCAGAAAACTGCTGTCCGATTTTGAGACAACTCTCGCCTTCTTCGACCATGCGCTGAATGCCGCGAATCTGGCCCTCGGCACGGCGCAGGCGGTTCAAGACATCATTTCGGGCTTCGGATTTGCTGAGATTGGACACGGGGCAACTTTCGACAATGGAGGCGGTGGAGCCCCCATTTTCGTTGCTCCGCATCGGATTTTCCAAAACCGCTGGCATAGCGCGACTTTGGCTGCTCAACGGCTGCACGAAGGACCGTTATCGGGTACCCCCAACTTGCGCAGCAAGATGCCCGGAAGGCAAAAGTTGGTAAACCCTGATTGAAACAGGTTCAAGCCGACAAATGCGGTGAAAGCCAATGCCCATTCACTGACAAAGATCGGGCTGCTGGGTAACCCGAGCGCGAGTGAGAGCATGACAAAAAAGCCGGCCATGATGCGAATGTAGCGTTCTACGGTCATAAAAATTCTCCTAGATGGTGGATTACGTTCAAGATCAACTATTACTCTTTGTGGTCGACAAGCCTCACGATGCCCAGCGTTTTCATCACGTACTTCTCGTAGATCGGCTCGGAATTGCCCTTCTTGATTTTGCGGATGAAGTACTTTTCGAACGCGATCTTTGCCAGGTGTACCCACTTGCCCTTTTTGAACCAGTTGACGTTACGCGGTGGAATTTGTGGCAGTGCTACAAAAGCGGCTCCGGTATCACCCATGTCGGCCAGGCAGATTGCGTTCCAGGTGCCCTTATGCACCGCAGGTTTGCCTTGAAGTTCATCGCGAATATTGTGGGCGATGGCGCCCACCATGCTCTCGATCATGTAGCCTGTCTTCGGCGTACCCGTGGCAACCGGTGTCACCTCCACCGGGGGAATGGCCACACACACACCCGCGGAGAAAATGTTGCGATAGGCCTTGCTGCGCTGGAATTCGTCGATCAACACAAAGCCACGTGGATTGCACAGGTTGGGCACAGCGGCCACCGCATCCACTCCCTTGAAGGCAGGCAACATCATCGACAACTTGAAGCCAATTTCGTGCTCCTTGTAGTCTTTGCCCAGATCATCGAGTTGGGTCACAAACAACTTGCCTTCTTCCACACGGGTGGTCTTGGCGTTTGTGATCCATTTCATGTCGCGATTACGCATCTCGGACTCGAGCATGGACTTGCTGTCTCCCACGCCACCCAATCCAAGGTGACCAATGTACGGCTCGCTAGTGACGAAAGTGATGGGTACTTTGTTGCGCAGCTTGCGTTTGCGCAGATCGGTGTCGAGAATGAAGGCAAACTCGTAGGCAGGGCCAAAACAGCTAGCACCAGGCATGGCGCCAATGGCCAGCGGCCCCGGGTTCTCGAGAAACTTTTCGTAGTCCTTGAAAAACTCCTGCGCGTGGTCCACGCTGCAGATCGAGTGGGTAAATCCTCCGCCTCCGCCCGAAGTGGGACCTGCCCCCGGAACTTCGCTGAAAGATAGCTTCGGCCCGGTTGTGATCACCAGATAGTCATAGTCCAGAGACTCTCCGCCTTGCAGCGATAGCTTGTTGGCTGCAGCGTCGATGGCCGTGACTGCCTTTGGAATGAACGCGATGCCTTTGCGCTGCAGATAAGGCGCAATCGGCAGGGTGATTTCCTCGCGTTGGCGCCAGCCTACCGCAAGCCACGGGTTGCTGGGTACGAACTGGAAATAGTCGACTGAATTGACGACAGTGACTTTGTGCTCTTTGGGCAAGAGCTCACGGATTTCATAGGCGGCAGGCAAGCCGCCAATCCCCGCTCCGACGATCACAATATGGGCCATGGGTTGTCTCCTGGTTATGGTTGGTGTGAGGCTTATCGCCTAGTAGGACAAGGTGCTCGCGTCTGCGCGCGATTCCATGCGCTGCCGGTACAGCGCGTAATACAGGACCGGAATGACCACCAGCGTGAGCAGGGTGGACACCAAAATACCAAAGATCAGCGATACGGCCAGGCCATTGAAAATCGGGTCGTCGAGGATGAAGAACGCGCCAATCATGGCGGCCACGCCGGTCAG